>CBDUQO010000037.1:0-14108 GCA_965369365.1 uncultured Methanosarcinales archaeon | reverse complement strand
TGTTGATTGGTCGCCCGATTGCGATTCTGTACTTTCTGGCAAGAAAAATAACCGCTGATGGTCGCGGAGGTTCAAGAGAGCATTTAACCGTTTATTTCCCTTCTGCACACTCTGCGGGGATTTCAAACCACTTAAAAACCGTGACAACAGAAGGAATGTCTATTTCAGTTCACCGAAAGTCATGATGTAATGGTGGGTCGAACCATCCACAAACTCCCGCATGCATCTGAGATATCCAACCTGAAGATCGATCTCCTCAAACTCCGTGCCCCGGTGGGGGTGATGAATGGGCAGTTCCAGATCATCGCCTGCAGCGAAGCGTAGTAGTCCCTGACGTTCATTCAGATATTGACCCCAGACAGTATTCAGAGTCTCCTGCTCCGGATATCTAGCCCATTCTCTGCAGCAAACCAGTCAAAATAGTCATCCCTGTCGTCAAGCACGCCGGATTCCAGCTTATCCATAAACTTGTCAGAATTCATCCCGTATTTCTTTTCAAATCGCTTGCATACCCCGGCATACCTCTTTTCCTTATACGAGGCTACACGTGCATCTCTTAGCAGTGCCGACTTTATGACACTGCTCACCTCATGTGCCAGGTACTCTTTTCTGATATCAATCGCAATCGCCATTCTATGGTGGCACCTCTACCCAATCTCTTATGTATATTTCTTGAGTGATAGTAGTTATTAAATCATCCCCCCGTGTCCACACATCTGGCAAGCAGAACCAACCCAACTGTTTTTTGGGGACACGGGGTGAAAAGTTGGCAGCATCACTTCAGTTCATCCTGCAGTTCTGTCAGAAATAGTAGACGAGAATCATTGACCATATTTAACGTCACTCCTCCAGTGCACGCAGTGGAAACACAAGCGTCGCCGCCACAGCAGCGCCGGTAACCAGAAACAGCCCGGCATAATCAAGATAACCAAGCATCCCCGCGGCAAGGATCGGCATCACGGTGAACCCTGCATAAGTGTAGGTATTAAACGCGCCCATCGTCATGCCACGCTCGAGATTGAGTGTTGCTGCCCCTGTGACCAGACCGACCAGCGCAAAACCGGATCCCGCGCCCATGATAGTAAGCCCGATCGGATGGACAACAGTCATTGCGATGCCTGCGCTTGTTATCATGATTCCCGTCCGGATCATGCGCTTTTCTGTGATATGCAGGCGCCCGCAGATCAGCGAGGTTATCATCGTCCCGAAATAGACGCCAGTAAGCGCAAGCCCCTGAAGAGACGGGCTTAGATCTGTGCATGACGGAAAATAAGCAACAAGAACCCCGGTTCCGCCGAAGAGAACGAAAGAAACTATCCACATCTGTAGGTACTGCGGATCAAAGAGGACCGTGGATAGTCCAACACGCTGAGCTGCGGAGGTCTGCGAGAGAGCCTGTGACACCGCACCCGGAGCAGGGACATGGATAGGATCGCGAGTCTCTTTCAGCGAGAGCGACATCGCAAGCGCTGGCAGTGCGAGTATACAGAATACCAGTATCCCGCCCTTCAAATAAAAATCCAGGAGTACGGCAGCGGTGCCAACGCCTACGGCAAGCCCGAAATTGAGCAAAAAATTAAACTCCCCTATGTAACGCTTTGATCCCTCGAACCTGATCAGCATCGAGAATGCCGCGGGGAAGAACGCGCTGCAGGCACAACCTTCTATGAAACGCGCAGAGATGAGTATGGCGGGATCATCGAAATAGAGAAGCATTGCTCCTGATACGAGTGTCAGAACGATGCTAAGCGAGATAAACGGCGGATTTCCGTATCGGTCCGCAAGCATCCCGAGCGGGATCATCGTAACGAGTGCCCCGGCAAAATACGCAGAGAAGAGCATGCTCTGTGTCATAGCATCTCCCCCCGAAAGATCGGGCAGAATCGGTATGACGGTATCTGAGAGCCCCATGATCACAAAAACCGACATATACAGACATGCACGCGCCTTGTTCATGATTCAGTTATTTCGGATCAAAAATATTTTCTTTCACTCGTTCCACGAACTCCAGGATCACTGGCATCCTACGATATACATCGAAGATATCTTCTGTCGTCAGGTCATAATATTCATGTGCAAGAATATTCCTCCGATACACCAGATTGGAGAGATCGCTGGCAAGTTTCTTGTCGATTACGCCACCTCGTTCCAGAAGACTGAATATCTCCCGGTATGTCCCCGGAACTCCGAGATTTCTCGAAGTTACGATCTCATCTCCGAGATCGATAGTTCTGTTGATGAGTGTGAACAGGATCATAGAAACCGCGTAAAAATTCCTTATGTCATCGAGATCACTCACGTCTTTTGGTCCTATCTTCTCCAGATCGTCCAGATACCTATAAATATCGCTTATAATCTTTGTTAACTGCTCTAAATCGAACATTTCGTACCCCCGAGAACCCATTTTGTTCTTTTCAGTATATGCGGCTTAAAGTCGAGATATGCCCTTATGGTTGCGACTGTTATTCGATGCAGTCTGAGTTCATCCCGCAAGAAGAGTAACTTTCCCTCTTTCAGGACTCTGAACCGCATGGTGAGTGGCAGATCGTGAAATATCGACAGATCGATTTTCCTGGATGAATTACTCAGTATCGCGTCCCTGTCCGCATCTCTATCAACAATCACGCAGATGTCTATATCAGAAAATGGCTTTTCTCTGCCTCTTGCATAAGAGCCGAATAGGTGGATCGAGACCACACCGCGATTCTCCTTGAGAGGTTCGATTATTTTATCGATCTCTTTTGTGTGTTCCTGGGTGTTTTTGTATTGCGGCAATGTTATCACATGGATTTTATAATGTCTCTTTTTGAATTCTGTGTATGATCTATTATCTCTATTTTCTTGACATTCCGCAAAAAGAGCAATACCCTATCGCTCAAGTGATCAGGTTTTACCTCTTCTTTCAACTTTTCCAACAATTTTAATTCTTTTAAAGATAAATTAAACGCTGTGTTGTATTTTCCAGAGAAATCTATCGATGGATTCTCTATCCATAAAGGCATTACTTGCCAAGGTAGGTGAAGTGAATCGCCCCAAACATCTTTATCAAACTTAAATCTAAAACCTCCAGAATAGATTTCTGGACATTTAGATACGAGAAATACTGATTTAAATCCCACGCCCAAGTAGCCAATGTAGTCTTTCGGCGTCTTTGAAGAACGTCCAACCTTACATATGCTTTTTACATCTTCTTCGGAAAATGGAAGTCCGTCATTAAATATTCTTATGGTATTTTCTATTATTTCAATTTTTAGCGACTGGCTCTTGGCATCATCGGCATTCTGTACAAATTCCATTAAAAAACTCCCATATCGAGGGAATGCTTTTTGTAATCGATCTATTGCCCCGGTGAGAGAATCGAGTACAAACTCTTTATCTGATTTGATTTGCCTATTTTTTATATCTTCTATATACTCTCGTGGTGTGGTCATTTTACGCACCTTATGAACATGGCTCTTTGAGATAACCTTAATCTTTGCAAAGCCGATTCACGTTTGTTCCAAATTTTCTGATAGTTGACGTAAAGAGTTCAGATCGTTAATCTTACATCCGACACGTGCACCGCCCCAGACACTATACTTCAGCGAAAACAACATCGGCACCCCGCGAGAGATACAGACATGCACGCACCCTGTTCATGATTCAGTTATTTCGGATCAAAACCCTAAATACATGCTGGCACGATTCCTGACATGCATGGAAACCAGTACATCTGCCCAGTGGGAAAAGTTCTTTAACCGGTATTATCTCGGAGATATTATTGCTCTGGCGAACGAATACCCTGAAAAGCGCAGTCTGTACGTTGATTTTGTAAACATCGAGAAATTTGATTCCGATCTGGCAGAAGAACTTCTGATGCACCCTGACCGGGTTCTTGGCGTTGCAGAGGATGCGTTGCAGAGTTTGGACCTCCCGATCGACAAGACACTGTCGGGCGCACATCTGCGGATCATGGAGATCCCGCAAAAGGTGAATATACGTGACTTGCGCAGCGAGCACATATCAAAACTAATCGCGATCGACGGGCTTGTGCGCATGGCAACTGAGGTGCGCCCGAGGATACGGGTTGCGGCATTCGAATGTGGGGGGTGCGGGGAGACCATGTTCATGACTCAGCCGAGCGGGAGATTCATAGAGCCTTACATCTGTAAAAATAGTGAGTGTGGAAGAAAAGGGTCGTTTAAGGTAAATCTCACAGAATCCGAGTTTGTGGATGCGCAAAAACTGCGTGTGCAGGAGTCTCCTGAGGATCTGCGCGGGGGTGAGCAGCCGCAGACTCTTGACATCAACATTGAGGATGATATTGCCGGGCTTGTGTCGCCGGGCGGTCGCGTGATCACCACCGGGATCCTGCGGTCGTACCAGCGGATCACCCGGGAGGGCAAAAGCACGTTCTTTGACATCATACTCGACACCGTTTCCATCGAGATGCGTGATAAGGAGTTTAAAGAGATCGAGATCACTCCTGAAGAGGAAGATGAGATCATCGAGCTGAGCAAAGACCCGGAGATCTACAAAACGTTTGTTAAATCGATTGCACCCTCGATTTATGGGTATGAAGATGTTAAAGAAGCGCTTGCGCTCCAGTTGATGTCCGGCATTCCAAAGCACCTTCCGGATGGGGCAAGGATTCGCGGGGACGTGCATGTGCTGCTTGTCGGCGATCCGGGGATTGCCAAGTCTCAATTGCTGCGATACATCGTTAAGCTGGCTCCGCGTGGGATTTACACGAGTGGACGGAGTTCTTCAGCAGCTGGGCTCACCGCAGCTGCCGTCCGCGACGAATTCGGTGATGGCAGGTGGACTCTTGAGGCTGGCGCACTCGTGCTTGCCGATCAGGGGATCGCAGCGGTCGATGAGATGGATAAGATGCGGGCAGAGGATAGAAGCGCGATTCACGAAGCGATGGAGCAGCAAACTGTAAGTATCGCGAAAGCAGGCATCATAGCAACTCTAAAATCAAGATGCTCACTTCTTGGTGCGGCAAATCCAAAATACGGTAGATTCGATCCTTATGAGGGGATCGCGCAACAAATCCAGATGGCGCCTGCGCTAATGTCCAGATTCGACCTGATATTCGTGCTCAAGGATGAGCCTGATATCGCAAGGGATACTGCAATCGCAACCCATATTCTCGGTGCGCACCACGCAGGCGAGCTGCACGCGCACAAAACGCACATCTCTGGCAGTGGTATCACAGATACGGACATCAAGGACGCAATGGAGATCATCAATCCCAAAATCAGGCCCGACATCCTCCGAAAGTACATCGCGTATGCGAAAAAGGAGATTTATCCGATCATGGACGATGAGGCGCGGGATCAACTGATCGAGTTCTATCTCGGGTTGAGGCGGCAGGGCGAGGACCGGGATTCGCCTGTGCCGGTCACTGCAAGGCAGCTTGAGGCGCTGGTGCGGCTATGCGAGGCGAGTGCGCGGATCAGACTTAGCAACGAGATAACAACCGATGACTCAAGACGTGTGATCCGGGTGGTTGAGAGCTGTCTGCGGCAGGTCGCTTTCGATGCCGAGACCGGCAAGTTTGATGTTGACATCCTGACCACCGGCGTGAGCAAGAGCCAGCGCGACAAGATCAAGACACTGCGCAACATCATCCGGGAGGTTGAGGCAGAGCATAGCGGCATGGCTCCAAAGGAAGAGGTCTTTACAAGAGCAGCAGAGCAGGGATTCGAGAAAGAGTACACAAACGAGTTGATCAAGCGGCTCAAGACACAGGGCGAGTTGTATGAGCCTACGCCGGAACATATCCGGCTGACCGGTTGACTAACCGACTGACTTGTGACGGTAATTCGGGACTGTCACAAGATAACCCGGGTCAAGCCAAACCCATTAAACATATTTGCAATATCAAATAACATCCGTACAATTCATACAATCCGTGTTTGTTTATTGGATCTCCCGTAAAAGTGATAAAATCGGCATAAGAGATCGCGGACTGCACGAATAACGAATCGCATGGATATAGGTGATGGGGGGTGCCATCAGATAACGTTACTACCTTATTTTGGGTGAGCAATTAGTGATAGCATGGTCTCGATGTGTGAACCAATAATACCAGACAAAAACAGTTGAATGGGGGTTTTGTGCGAGCGGGCGTGTGGGGTGTGGGGAGTGGGGGTTAGTGTGGTAAAAAGAGTTTGGAAACCCGCTCACACGAATATCACTACAATGTAAGAGTATTTAAACATTCCGGTTCAACAATTATATAATTGAAATTTATATATCGATAATCAGAATAAACCGTGCTATATATTGATTAGGCAGAGCGACAACTGATTTGCTTATTTTGGGCGCTTTTCCGCCGGGATTGATCGCATTTGAGGGGCATAACTTGGCTGCACATATCGGAGTGAGGGGCTTGGCGAGGCTGTAATTGGATGTGCGGATACAGCAGCAGGGAAATTGGAGGACTGATGCGTTGGTTCAGGCGCGAGTGCTGAACCGGTGGGGGGAATGTCTGACTGGCGCAATCGAAATAATTGATGAAAAACACGGGGGGACTTTTTGAATCGCGCAAGCGGCAAACACATTCGAATCATCATACGTGCTTGCACGCCTGCACCTCGCGATTGAGCAATTCTGCCGCACCGTCCACATGCTTGCGACGCGCGTCAAGTGCGATCCGGTCTTTCTGCAACGCATTTTCAAAGATGGTGATCACCCGCGCCACGTCATCAGGTGCAGGACCTCCACTGACGTGCGTGCGTATCCCTGCCACCGGATCGAGCGCATCCGATATTGCCCGCTCGTCGAGACCCGAATCGCTCAGCCGTCTGCCGATCATCGACAAAGAGATCTCGTCGATTGTCCCAAGTGATGGCGCGGCGTCCATCCGCGCGAGCGTGCCCACGATCTGGTGCGCCGTCCTGAATGGAATCCCGCATCTTCGCACCAGCGCGTCAGCAAGTTCGGTCGCCATAGCGAATCCATTAGTTGCCTGCCGCGCAAGGTTCTCTTCATGCACAGTCATGGTGTCAATCATACCCGCGGTCATGCGGACGCTTGCAAGCGCGCAAGTAGCCGCGTTCCATAGATGCGGGGTCGCCTCCTGCAAGTCACGGTTGTAGCTCTGCGGAAGTGCCTTTGTGATTGTGAGTATGCCAACCAGCGCGGCAACCGTGCTGCCCATTTTTCCACGTATCAGCTCTGCAACATCCGGATTCTTCTTCTGTGGCATGATCGATGACGTGGATGCATATCGGTCGTCGATGGTTATGAAATCAAATTCGGATGACGACCAGAGGATCAGTTCTGCTGCGATGCGACTGAGATTGGTCATAAGGTTTGCAAACGCCGATGCAGACTCAATCATAAAGTCGCGTGCACTCACAGCGTCCATCGAGTTCTCGATTATACTATCAAACCCGAGAAGCTCGCATGTCCGCACCCGGTTCACATGAAACCCGGTGCCAGCAAACGCAGCCGCGCCAAGTGGACTCTCGTTCGTGCGGACGTACGCATCAGATAGCCTGCCATAATCCCGCCCGAGCGCGCCTGCGTGAGCAAGCAGGTGATGCGCAAGCGTGGTCGGCTGCGCGTGTTGTGTGTGTGTATACCCGGGCATCAGCGTCTCGGTGTGCATCTTTGCGTGCGCAATCAAAATTTCCCTGAGGGTGGTTAATTCGCGCATCATGCGCAGCAACTCATCGCGTAAGCGTAGCCTGATGCAGGTGGCGACCTCATCGTTTCGGCTGCGCCCGGTGTGCATGTGTCCGCCTATGTCCGCGCTGACCCTGCTGATGAGCTTTGACTCGATCGCGGCATGAATATCCTCTTCCGGGGGCAACTCTGCGATACCGCCATCCTGTATCGTATCCAGTGCCAATAGTATCCGGGAACAGACATCGCCAGTGATAATACCTTCTTCGGTCAGCATAACGAGGTGCGCACGGTCAACTGCAATATCTGACTCGAATATCCACTCATCGACATCGATTGAGGATGTGAACGCAAGAACATCGGCTGGCTGTGTGGAAAGGCGTGCTTTGCGCAGAATATCACCCATACCCCAGATTACGCTAACGATGATATAAAACCATGCGCCGGTCGGGAATCGAACCCGAGTTCGAGCGTTGGCAACGCCCGGTGATAACCGCTACACTATCGGCGCGCGGAGATGCCGTGACCCGGATTTGAACCGGGGACAACTGCCTCTTCAGGGCAGCGCTCTCCCAGGCTGAGCTATCACGGCACAGACATCCGTTGGTACGGATGCCATTTAAAACCATCGAAGCGCGACCCCGGGATCGGGGCGGGTTTCAGTGGCATGAATGGGCCCACTGCGATTCGAACGCAGGACCTCACGGTTATCAGCCGTGCGCTCCACCTGGCTAAGCTATGGGCCCGTCGGTAAGATCAGGTGAACTTGTATTGTATTTTAACATTTCCCTGCCAGAGTGGTGTGACCGCCACATTCACCAGACCGCGCCAAATCCTGCCTCGCCCCTTGCACCCCCATAAAACGCATAACATAAGATACAGAAGCCCCGATAACAGGGCATGACCCCTATACGTGGTAAACTCTACATCGTCGGCATCGGTCCCGGGCACCCGGACCTGATGACTGTCGCAGCGCAGAAGGCGATCGCCGAATCGCGCTACATCGTTGGCAACGCCACCTATCTTGACCAGATCCAATCACTGCTTGCGGATCAGACGATCATAACCAGCAGCATGGGAAAAGAGGTCGCCAGAGCCAGCGAGGCGCTGGAACTGGCATCGGGTGAAGACATCGTATCTATCATAAGCGGTGGCGATGCCGGAATCTACGGTATGGCAGGGATCGTGCTTGAAATCGCAGATAAAACAGACATGGATGTGGAGATTGTGGTGGTTCCCGGAGTAACCGCAGCAAACGCGGCAGCAAGCATTCTTGGATCTCCGATCACTGGCGATTTTGCAGTCATCAGTCTGAGTGACCTGCTGACACCGTGGGAGGATATTGAGCGGCGGCTATCGAGCGCGGCAGCCGCAGACTTTGTGATTGCGCTGTACAATCCAAAAAGCAGAGGCAGGAATACCAACTTTGGCAGAGCCATCGAGATTGTCAGGAAACAGAGGCAAGGGTCGGTGCCGGTCGGGATCGTCAAAGATGCGTTCAGGGCTGGCGAGAGCGCGGTTTTAACCACGCTTGGAGATGTTCTCAATTTCGACGACTTTGTTGATATGCATGCTATCATAATCATCGGTAACAGCGAGTCGAAATTAAGCGGCAGCCGGATCATAACGCCGCGGGGCTATCACAGGAAGTACGAGTACTGAAGAGTGCCGGCAAGCCGCTTAACCTCACCTTGAAGACACCAGCGCGCTGATCATATCTCGATCACGTTTTATCATCTTCAGTTGATCTGCCGGTCCGATCATGGTCAACCGGGACCCGCCACCCTGCTTCTTGAGCAGTTTATCGAGCCATGACTGGCTTGTACTACCGGGATAGCTCTCAATCTCGATTCCGGAGAACTCTCCAGGGGTTATCTTCGTCATCGTTGCCTCGATTAACTTGGTCTCCTCTTGCGGAGTCAGTCCACTCTCAAGAACGATAATCTTCCCGCTTTCCACGCCATCGAGGATCATACGTATCTTTTCCACTACTGTGAGCCGATCAAGCTTCTCTTTTGAGATCATGTCAAGTTGTATGCCTTCCATCTGATCACCTGAAATGGTCTGCGATTTTTCCGTACAGTATGTCGATGTTGTCTCCGTTTAATGCGGAGATTGGCACCATTGGATGCTGCGGAAAAGCACTCTTGATGCGCGACGGGGCTGAGTTTTCAAGATCGATCTTATTTGCCGCAATCAGCAGTGGAAGATTGCGCGCCTCCATGTTGCCAATTACAGTGACGTTCACCTGTGTGAATGGATCTTCAGTCGCATCCATCACCAGGATCACGCCTTCAAGGTCGTCAAGCCATCTGACTGCCTCTATTACCCCCTCAGTCGCCTCTTTTGCCCTGCGTCTGGATTCATCCTCACTGAGACCCTTACGCATAAAATCCTGGAAATCGATCTTTGTCGCAAGCCCCGGGGTGTCCACAATGTCCAGCGTGATTGATGAATTGCCCGATTTGATGGTCACACCTTCTCTGCGGTGCGCCCGTCTGGTCTCGTGCGGGATATCTGAGACCGAGCCAACCACATCGCCGGTGAAGTCTCGCACGATCTTGTTTGCAAGCGTGGTCTTCCCTGCATTCGGCGGACCGTATATTCCGATGCGCCGCGTTTTTCCGCGCTTGAAAACCCTGTTCAGGGCGGTAGAGATGTTACTTCTAATTCGTTTTATGATGCCCATTACAACCACCGTGATTATGTATAATGTAATAACTATTGATTAGTATAAAGGTTTGTCGGATGGTGTCATTTGTTAGCATTCGGTATCTATATCTTTGGTATTCTTCTGTATTGAAATTGCGTCCCTGAGGCTCAATTTCCCGGTAGCAACCCTTTCTGCAAGGGCTCGTGAAATCGTGAGTTTGCCATCGCTTTGCTCCCTGCTGTGATCCTGGATCAATCGAATCTCGCCGCTCGTTGGAGTTATGGACTGCTGACCGACTGCAACTCCTTTGAGATGTGCAATCTTGATTGCAGCACGTATATCAAGATCTCTGCCACCTGTTGGCGTGGTCCCGGTCTCATCCACCAGTTCTATGCGCACACCGAGTTTTAGCAGCGAATTGATTAGCTGCGTCCTGATCAGACATGCGCCATGCCCGATCCGAATGTTAACGCTCCTTGCAGGTATTGATTTTATGATTCGATCAACGGTTCGATAGACCTCCACTGCAGGAACGCGATGAGTGGAAAGCACAACGTTTCCGGCAACCGCCACAACGCCTGTATGCTCGCCCGGATCAATCCCTATTATGATAGCAGCACCCCTGATATCAAGCAGCTTTAACATTGCACGATCCGCTATCAGGTCGGGGTCCGCGGGGTCTGCGATGACGATGTGATTGCGATCAAACCAGACCCTGCCGGCTTCAGGCGGAGTGGTGATCACCACGCCCACGTACACCGGTATCGGTTCGCCGACCTCAAACGTCGCAATCCGTATGTTCCTCGACCGCATCTCTGGTATGATCAACTGGTGCAGCGAGAAATCCCCTGTGACCAGTGCAATCTACTTGATCAGAGCACCTCTGCAAGTGTGGTATTGGGGTAAAAGAATGTATCGCGCACGGAGCTCAGTGAGCCTGTGACGGGGGTTGTAGGTACTTCTGTCGTCACCGGGAATGGTGTGTAGAGTGCCGTAAGTGTATGCTCAGCACCGGCATAAACTGCGCTTTGTATCGACAGACCAAAAAACGGTGCCACCAAAAAACAACGGTATAAATAGCACGCATACGGAACAATTCAAATTTTTAAGTGTAATAAATAGAGTATGTGGGTGTAGATTCGTGTAATTAGTGATATTCGTCTAAACTCGTGATTTTATCACAGATTATACGGATGGACGAATCCCGCGAATTCAATATCGACTGATTTGAAAAGGCTCAAGCTGTGCCGATGCGAGGTATGTATGCCATGAAAAAAATCAGGGTAAATGACCAACTTGCTTCAAAACCACCGCCCCCGATGTTCGTGACGCGATAGCCTCGTTAACTTCGATTTAATTCGCAGCCATGAAAAAGCGTTTTAAGGGTGACTGTGACGTACATGACATGCAACCTGACGATGATGCCACAGAGAAGGTACTAATCCTTCCGCTCGGCGAGGAATCAAAGAAAGTCACAAAAGTGCTCTCGAACGATTCTGCACGGCAAATGCTCGAGCTGCTCGTAGATAAGCCGATGTCGGCATCAGAGGTCTCCGAAGAACTGGGGGTACCGCTCACAACCGTTAAATACAATCTGGATGCGCTGATCGACGCAGGACTCATCAAGGTAAAGGAAACGAAATGGAGTGTTAAAGGACGAAAGATTAAGATTTACACACCGATACGTAAGTTAATCGTCGTTGTACCTGATAAAACAGATAAAGATTCTGTTACCGACATTTTACGAAAATATCTTGTCGTATTGGCTGGTGCGGCAGGATTGTCCGCAACCATCGAGTGGTGGTGCCAGCCAACGCTCATAGGAACTCAGGATGCGCTTGTAAATGTGCCGGCGGAGACTGGTGGATCACGTGTTCCGGTACCGGTGCCCACACCCTCGCCTGCGCCGCTGATGAAAGGTGGTACGCAGTTTACATCCGAGGGTGTGGCGGCTTCTACCAATGTCGCCGATGCAGCTTCTGCCGTACCGGGTGCGGTCGAGACCGGTGCAACGGCAGTCGTTACGCCCACGCCAGTCAACCTGCTGCCGGTAACAGAATCGACGCCTATGACGTCATCGATACCGGGGAGTGCCGATATGGGTGCCTCCTCGATTGACTTCTCACAGGTGCTCGGTGCCCACCCGGG
Source organism: uncultured Methanosarcinales archaeon (assembly GCA_965369365.1). Classification (GTDB taxonomy): domain Archaea; phylum Halobacteriota; class Methanosarcinia; order Methanosarcinales; family Methanogasteraceae; genus Methanogaster_D. The sequence continues at coordinate 1,687 of CBDUQO010000037.1, read as the reverse complement.
CGCATGGTTCTTACTTGGATGCGTGTCTGTGGTGATTGTCCTTGTGCTGCTCGAATACCGCAAGAGTGGCGGGCGCCGCAGGAGATGAATTTCGGAGAGCGAGAGTGCTGTGATGCAGACAGTCTTGATCTATGCGGGTGTTTTTATAGATCTCCGGTATCTTGTAACGACAGTGAACCAAAACTTGCGGAGCAGCGGGACTGCCACGCCATCAGGGGTTACAGGGGATTCCACGAATCTGTTCAAGTGAGTTGCAGGTAAAATCTGTGAAAGCAGTGTTCATCCGTGGCTAAAAGCTTTTATTAGCCACAGAGTAACACTGATCCCACTGATCTCGGAAGTCCAATCGTACCACTGTTTGCAGGATTGGTATCATGTTGTTCAACCGACCAGAATAAATTAAAAAGTCTTTGATTTTATCGCGAATGTGATGGATGCCACAAATTTTACTGGTTCTGCTGTTTTCTGTAGGCATGTAGATTTGTAACAAGGTAGTTACTGCTATCGATTTCAAAACGTCGAATATCGAATATTTCCACGATCTTTATGATATAACAATATAGAATATACAACATTACAACCCAACCACGTCAGCCGTTGTTGATTTGAGTGATTTTATGATGGTTTGTGCGCGAAGGTACCATAATCACATAATCGTACGCAAATTTCCAATAGTTGTTATATTGGGCATATAGATTGCAATGGCTTTAGCGAGTATTTTTTCTATCGTCTCTTCATCCTCGAATGGGTGAAGATCGATATATTCAGTCGATGATTTTGCTGACATGACACCATATTTTTTGACATTATAAGATGATAATCTAAATATTGATTTATTAGGATAATCACTGTTATCATAACTGCTAACCCAAAAATTGCAAAAAGAGACGATGATTTCATCTTGTATTGGGTTATCCCATTTTTTTGGTATCACTTGCAATCCTTTCACTTCAAGCGGTGAAGGAGCTATCAGTGCCACATCAGAACGAACCCGGACATCATTTGAAAAGGCAGACTTTACTATATCGATCCACAATTTTGATATTTTGTTTTTATTTGAGATAGCCCATCCCTTGTTTTTTGCATGGATGAAATTCCAATAATCGTTAACACCCCGTATCTTTCTTGCCAAACTTGTTATTGCACTATTTGGTGTTGGTTTGAGGATTATACAATCATTGTTGTCTGAAACTTTGATGTGCCATGAAGTGGCACCAAATTGACCTAATTCTGCACCTATTTCTATTTCTCCCTCTCTGAAAGATTCTTTTCTCCAAGAATTCATATTTATGATTCACCTCTCAAATGACCTTACATCATAAACAATACACTTTTGGCATATAAAACCCCGGTCACCGCACACTACCACACAAACACACCATCCACACAACCAACCTCGCACAATCCTTTGCATAATCCATGCATGAATCCATGCAGAGAATATATTCTAAAAATAATCCTTGAGGGGTCACTCCAGCAAATTTTCTTGTGGAAAAATCTCCAAGAATTTCACAAAAAGCAAAGTTCATACATATCTCGTCGGCTTGTGAATTTCTCGGAGTTTTAGCGATATCTTCCAACACACCAACCCCCAAAAACCGGATGCGAGAGCCGCTGCCTGTGCCCTGATCTCGGCGGCGTTGGTACGTTTGCACGCCTCACCCAAAAAACCGCCCATCGGTCATCG
>CBDUQO010000036.1:0-14458 GCA_965369365.1 uncultured Methanosarcinales archaeon | reverse complement strand
TGATAGTGAATGACTGAGACGTTAGGTCATCTGGTTTCAGGACTCCGGGATTCCATCGGGGTGGTGTACATGCCATTTTGTAGATTGCAACCGTGCCATGGAACGTGGTGGTTTCTGAGATATCATCACCATACACGATCGCCATCCATCTGCCTGCAGAAGGATTCTCTACAATCTCAGTGTCGGTATCAGTCCTACTATGTTGATTGTGGTCTATACATTCGTGTCGCGGGGTAAAGAGAATGAGATCCGAATCACCAGCATAATCTTTCAGAGCCACTTCAAGCCGCTCTGTGCTTGCCGGGACATCAAAATAGAAGTATTCCCATTCGCAATCGTCAAGTGAACCATTGAACGCACCCATTCCACCGGTTATCTCCACGGACTGGGCGATATTCACAGTCACGGGCACCGTTAGAACAGCCCCCACATCTCCGCTTATCGTTATATTCCCGGTATATATTCCGGACGTGGCTCCACCCGGTACAGTCAGCGTGGCATAACACGTCTCCTGTCCGTTTGCCGGGATTGAGTCAGGGAGTGGCTGGACAAGTATCCAGTCTCCGGCAGTACCACTTGTAGTGATCGTCACCCCTGACAGTTCCCGGTCTGTTGCGAAGACAAACTTTGCAAAGTCTTCGCAGCCCGGTGAAACTGCATATACCTTCTTGACGGGTCGGTCTGCCCCGTATGCAAGCCCAGTGTATGCCCATACACCAGCAACCCACTGGTCAGGAACGATGCCTGCCAGTGCCAGCGGATCATTGTTGATTGCAAGGTATGCGCCGTACGCATCGATCTCTCCGGTCCCCTGATAAAACTCCTCATATTCATGCCCTTTTGTGTTGTCTAATTTGATTGCAGTGGTTGTCAGGGCAGCTTTCACCCCTGCCGGTGTCAAATCCGGGTTTGCCTGGAGTAGCAGTGCGGCTGCGCCCGCGGTGTATGGTGTCGACATGCTTGTGCCGCTTGCCGTGATATAGTAGTCATCCACTGGCTCGCTCATCTTAGTCCCCCATGCCCTGCATGATATGATATCCACACCAGGTGCTACGAGCGTCGGTTTGGTCCTTCCATCACTGGTAGGTCCTGAACTGCTGAACTCGGCTACGCGTCCGTATTGATCTGACGCACCGACCGTTATCGGTTTGACCGCATCACCGGGCGAACTGATGCTGGAATCAATGCAACCGGATGTTAAGATCAGCATCGCTGCCAGAAGACCGATCATGACCAGTTTGTTTGCGCCCATCCTGATCACTCCGAGTTCCCTGCTGCAATACAGACAACAACTCCCGCATCCATTGCCGCATCAACAGTCATACACTCTGGCTTGGACTGGACATTGCCGGGAGTAGGACCACCCACACTTATGCTGATCACGTCTGCCCCGTTATCAACCGCCCATTCGATACCGGCAATCATATCAGATAGCTCCCCCATCCCTTCGATATCCAGAATCCGTGCATTCATGAGCAGGGCTCCGGGGGCAACTCCTTTGTACATCCCGCCCGACGCTTCCCCGGTTCCGGCAATTATGCCCGCGCAATGCGTCCCGTGCCCGTTTTGGTCATCTGCGGTCATGCCATCATCTACAAAGTTCTTCTCGGCTATGACCTTGCCATATAGATCGGGGTGATTCTTATCAATCCCTGTGTCAAGGACTGCGACAACTATGCCGCTTCCATCGATCCCCTCATCCCATACTTGTTCTTCGGTCCCTTTTCCACTATCAGTCACCAATTCTACTAATCCTACCGATCCTACTGAACCTGCGGATCCGGTCTGCGCGGGCTCTTCAGCCCCTACCGGATATATCAGATGAATCTCGCGGTCGAGGTACACACATTCAACATCCGGAAGATCTGCGACATCATTAATTGATCCGGCAGGTATCGTTGCCGATATACCGTTAATAATACTATACTGATGCTTTACATCCATATCGCGGTCTTGAAGCGCGCCAACAACGCTTTCCTGGCTCGCGAGTGACGACATGCGCGGTTTGGGTTTCAACAGTACTATCACGCCTATCATCTCATCAGACTTGCTCTCTTCCATCCTTTTCGTCAGTTCAGCCCCAACGCTCGAATCCTTCGATCCGTGTGCCTGAATGCTGTTCTGCCAGGCATCAGGATACTGTTCGGCGATCAATGTTGATATCGCTGCTTCAAATGATGGATCTGACGATCCGCCACCCTCTGTCGATGCAGTTGCATAAAATACCAGTGTAACAGTCAAGATTACTGCTATTGCAGCAATGGTTGTTCTTTTCATCATAGTTTTGTGCCTCCTATCCATGGTCTTTGTGTGTCTGTCTGTGTGTGTCTGTGTGCAGTCGATCGTGTTATCGCCCTCTGCACCAGACAATTGTCAGAACATTGCGCCCATAGAACAAAAAGCTTTCCACGAAATAAAGTTACAAAATTATTAGACGCCGGGTTTGTTCTTAATCTTTTATATATTTGAATCTCGTGGTGCATGTTTCGATTAATCATCAGGAAAATTCCTAACCACCGCAACCACCCCGAACTGAGCTCAATGCAGAGTGATTTTTCCGGTGAAATAAATGAACTGCCGAATTTGATCGAGATGAACAGACCTGAGATTGTGAGTCTGGCTGCGAACACCGGGCGTGTCGATTGCCGGCATAGAGGAATAACCGGGCATAATGTACAGGATCCGGATTATCTGGTTAAAAAGCAGATCCAAAGTGCGTAATCCCCCGGATATTTTTTATGGTATATAGACTATAAGTCCAGCCACTCTACGCACCATGTTTATTTACAAAAAAGCGTATCGCCAGCCCCACCCGAAGGGCAGTTTTTACTCGATTTTTTGTGAAAAAATCGTTTAAACGCTATGATCACCAGGTTCTGCGATGGATCACGAGGCACCCCGGAACTCGGGACCGTCCCGGATGATGTGGGTGACGCTTTGGTGGCTACACACGCACAATTAGCCTCCATCCGGGTGCACGGGTTTCAGTTCCAACCCCACATTTCACCCGGTCTCATTCTCGGGCATATAGATAACCTCTCCAGTCTCCAGCCGGTACGCAGTCCCGATCTTGCTTCCCTGACCGCCCATGATCTGCTCGGTCATGTTCATCACCGTTATCGTCTCCTTATCCTTAATTATGACCTGCATATCCGGATCTCCCGGGTTCTTAACGATCGTGACGCTTGCATCAGCGTCAAGGAGTTCCGGCACGTTATAAGAGAGAACAAGCGCAACAAGGAGCGCTACTGCAAAAACCATCGCAGCATCAAAGAGGTTTGCAACGCCACCCAGCGGATCCTCCTCGTCGTCGTCAAGAATGATGCGCCGCCGGACCTTCCTCATTTCAAGACCTCCACAACATACTCCATGTCACTTAAGTCCTGCGTGTACCACTTCTTCTTGACAAGGAGGATGCTGTAAGCCACCCCACCAGCCAGAAGACCAAGAACCGTCGTTGCAAATGCGATAACAAGATTTTCAGCAAGTTGCTGGACGTTTCCCGATGATAAGCCGATCAACGCAGGACCCATTGGGATCAGAGTCCCCATAAGCCCCAGCATCGGACCAACCCGCGACACCAGCCTCGACTGCATCAGTTCACCCGAGATCGTCAGTTCGTAGTCCTGAAGCAGCTTCTCTGCCTCAACCGGGAAATTTTCCACGTCAAGAATCTCTGAAATGTCTTTTGTGAACCTCTGTAATATGTCGTTCGATCCGCTGCCTGTGAGCGCTGCTGCTGCCCCGTTCAGATCTCCTTTTTCGATCTTCGCCTTTGCATCCCTGCAATTTGCCTTTAACCTGATCGAATCCCGGCTTCTTGCGGTGTACTCTGATACGAACTGCCCAACCGAGATAAACGACCACGCGATCAGTCCAAGCAAGACGAGGACCACGGGGTAGAGCAGCGAATTTGAGATCATGAACATTGTTCCGAATATTCCTGAAGATATATCCATTTTTCCTCCGTTTCAGTTCTCCACATCCCGGAATCGTCTGCGTCTGGATCCCACAAACCCGATCATACCAAGCAAAGCCATCAGCGCAAACGAGAGCGCAGTCTCGCCCGGACTCACGGAAACAGACGAGATGGGTATCGTCTGCGCCTGCATGTACGCAGGGATCACAAGCGGCGAGAGCAAGTAGAATAGTCCAAAGAGAATCATCGTCGTTCCAAGCGCGGAAGGATCCTTGCTGTTGAATCGCTTTGCAAGGAATGAAACAGAGAACGACGCTGCGATGATGCCTGTAAAGAAGACCAATCCCACAATTACGCCGATCGTGATGTTGCTTCGGTCGATTGCACCTGCAAGCACAGTACATGCAAGGAACGTCGCGGTCAGGCAGACCGGACAGGGTATTGATAGCCAGAGAAACGTCTTTCTCGAAAGATCACGCTTTTTGGACAGCCACTGCCTCTTTGTGTGGATTCCAAAGTAGATCAGCCCGACTGCGATTATAAGGTGCATCGTGATACCCGTCGCAAGGATGTTTTGCGTTAGATCAAGTGGGATGATCCCGACGAGGTAGCCCATTATGATCGAGACCACGAGATAGACGGTTGCAAGATATACGACCTCCCTTCGCGAGAGGCTTGCGAAACCGCAGCCAAGCCCGGTCTTGAGCGCGAGGACTGCGATTCCGATCAGAACGCTTGATGCGATTAAGCTGGTTGTGTCAGTCATGTTTGTCTGGGGTATATCATAGCTACTTGCGTTTAAACCTTAGCCCAATAGCGATCAGCGAAAGGATCGCGATCACTGCGATTATTGCAAGCAGTGGTGCGCTCGACGAGGATGGGGTGGTCTGGAATGTCTCGGTCACCTCCATCGTCTGTCCTTCTACGTAGTCGTCGGACGGATTCGTGTCTTGTGACGACTGCACCGGCTTTGTTATGTCTTCACCGATTCCGCCTGCTGCTGTGGTCTCGTTTGCGTCGGACCGGGATTGTGCCTGCGGTTCTGGCTGCTTGGTCTCGTCAAACCAGTCCGGAGGGTATGTACCATCTCGGTTACCACCACCGCTGCTGGTGCTACTACTACTGCTGGACGGCTGCTGCGGTGTCAGACTCCTATCGGTTGCAGCTTCCATCGCATCGCGATACTGGTCAGCATCTTCAGGCGTCATGTACGTGGAGATAAGCCCTGGTATGTACTCGTCATCGAGCAGCGGATTTCCGCAGGTGTGGTGGCAGCAGGCAGGTCCGTTCTCGATCACCGATTCCACGTACTCAGAGACGAGCGTCTTCAGAGTATCGGGGTCGGATGGGGTCCAGTATCCCTTACGCGCCGCTTCGAGCATCCTGGCAGTCATCGACTGATATGCAGCAGGATTTTCGCTCTTGAGGAAGTTATCCACGTCAATCTCGTACATGTCGCCCACGTAGACCTCAAATATCCGATCCCAGTCCGCATCTGTCACCATGTCGGGCGTCACCACGTCCCAGCCCCACATATACTCAACGAACTTCATCATCTCTCTCGCACCACCGTAGTCGTATTCCATCATCCCCTCGATCCATTGCGGATTCCAGTACCTCGAACGGAGCTCCGTTCGGAACGCATCCTCAAGCGTTGTCATGTGAAGGTTGTTCACATCTTCAAGGTTTGTCACGTACAGGTCAGGTGTCTCGCCTGTAAGCGATCTCACAGCAAGAGCAAGCCCTCCGAGATACTGGTAGTAGTCGTCGTTGTCGATGACCCCAAAGAGATTTGAGCTGTCGCTATGCACCCCGGCGTCGACATCCACAAGATTCTGCCTGAAGACGTCTTCGTAGTTCTCACCCCATACGTCCTGTCCGTAGATGTTCCCCATTCGTGCAATGAAGAGGTCTGCGAGTTCAGACTCGTCATCCCATGTTCCGCTTGCAGTGACCGCTCCGGGAAGTCCGGTTCCGTATGCATTGAGTGGATCGCTGAACACGCGTGCTCTTGATAGATAGAGTGCGTCTGTTTCGTTGTAGCCGGAAGCCGTGAGATTGGCATACATCCGAAGCGAGTTGTACCTGACATAGTTCGTCTCGTTTGTCTCATCGAGTTCCGCAACCATCCGAATCGCCCCATCCATCAGCTCCAGCTGGTATGGGAATGTATCCCGATAAAGTCCTGACGGCAGGAGAAGTACATCGATTCGCGGATGAGTCATGTTCTCCTGCGAGATCACATCAAATCCCGTGATCCTGCCGTAGCTCCTCGTTGGCTTAACCCCGATAAGCGAGTGTATCTGCGCCTCAACAACACCTCTGTGCCGCATCGTCTCGACAGACCAGAGGATGAAAGATACCTTGTTTGGGTATGTGTCGTTGTGGGTCTCTTTGTACTGCTCGAGCAACTGGTCTGCAAGGATAACCCCCATCGCCTCGGTCTCAACGTCCGGGAACTTTCGCTGGTCGAAGCTGTAGAAGTTTCTGCCGGTTGGCAGGGCTTCCGGGTTCCTGATCGGATCGTTTCCGGGTCCGGGCTCGATGTACTCGGAATCAAGCGCACGCAGCGTCTGATCGATCTCGCGAGTGGTCTCGCCCAGAAGAGCTGAGTAGTTGATCGCCTGATTGAGATCAGCCGTGATCGTGGGATCGGCAGCAGTCAGTCCAAGAACCGTGGTCTGGGCAGTCGTGGTATCCATTCCGTTGAGCAGTGTCTCATTCAGTAGGTTGTTTGCGTATCGGTCAGCAGCATCCTCTTCTTTGTCTGTGATCACCTCTGCGATGTGGTCGATGAAACTTGTCCGCAGCATCGACTTGACCATGCAGACGAGTTTTCCATCATCAGGCGCGACTCCGAATATATGAAGCCCTAGAGGCATGAGCGTTGACTGGATTTCATGCAGGTAGTCATGCACATCAACCCATACGAAGGTCTCAAACTCCTGCCGGGTCATATTGTTCACCTGACTGACAGTTACATCGAGATCATCCCCCAGATTGAGTGAATCATAGAGCTCGATGATGGTATCGCGATAGAGCTCCTTCATAGTCTCGTTTACGCTTTCGTAGGTGTGTATCTTCTCATGCAAGGTAGCTAACTCATCGTAGATGCCTGCCGCAACGATTGGCGGCGTCAGGTGGTCGATTATGACTGCGTTACCCCTGCGCTTCGCCTGCGTACCCTCGCCGACGTTGTCCATGATGTAGGGGTACACAACAGGCGTGTCATCCACCATGATCGCCGGATAGTCGTACCGCCAGAGCCCGACCTCGTTTCCGGGCAGCCACTCTTGTGTTCCGTGCGTCCCGAAGTGGATCATGGCGTCAGCATCAAAGATCTGGTTGATCCAGTAGTATGCAGCCAGATACTGGTGTGTCGGCGGCAGCGTCTTGTCGTGGAATATAGCTGATTCGTCAGAGAGTCCGCCTCTCGTCGGCTGCGGCACAAAGACCACATTTCCGAACGTAACGGTCGGGATCACGAACTTACCCTCGTAGACCATGATCTCACCTGGCGGCTCGCCCCATCTCGCCTCGACATCAGAACGCACCGAATCCGGAAGGGCGTTGTACCACGGGAGATATCGATCGACCGAAACGAGCGTGACATTGCCTGAGTCTACAACCTCCTGAAGTGCTCCGGGTGCCCATACGCCAACGTTCCGGCTCTCGATGAACCTATCAATGAACTCGCTTCCATTCGGGATCTCGCCGATTCCGATATCGTATCCCTCCACCCCCATCGCTTCAAGGAGCAGCGTGAAACTGGGCGAGATGTCAAGATAACTTGCGCCGATGTTGTTCTTGCCACCCTCGTGGTTGTAGTAGAGGATTGCGATCTTCTTGTCATCGTTCTTGGTTCTGCCGAGTTCTGCCCACGCAATCGTCCGATCGCAGAGCCACTCGACCTGTGGCATGAGCGGCTTGTTGTACTTCACTGTGGGATCATCAGGATCGGTGACTTTCCCAGCAACCCAGATGTAATCGGTGCACCCGTCGATCTCGGGCTGGGTCACTTGGAAGGGAATAGACATCGGGTTAAGCCCGCGGGTGCTGTTGTTAAACTCAGCCGGCGTGCTGTAGTAATCGGTTACGCCTTTCAGCACAGGAACGTTGAATTGTTTCAGGTACTCAACACCACCCTCCTGGTCATAGTAATTGAGGTAGAACGAATTCAAGGAGATGATGGCATCCACGAGCACTACCCCATTCCTTGTGAAGTAATCCACATCCTCCCGACAGACTTGATTAGTGGTGTAGATGACGTTGCACCCGCTCGATTCGAGATTCCTGATTATCGCATCGCCGGTTTTGTAGTATATGCGATCATCGGCAAGTTTGTTTTCAACGATCCCGACCGTGGGTGCAGACGCATCATATCCGTGATCCGCATACCACTCGAGATAATCGGTACTGTTCTCAAAGATTCGCGGAAACGCATCCGGGTGGTAGATGCCGTGCTGGGGAATCACAGGAGGCGATGCAGGCGCATACTCGATGTAGGCTCCGCAGAGAGTTGCCCCGATGCAGCGAATCCAGTTCTCCATGTTCGCGTATCCGCCGTTGTAGTTGTAGTCTTTCATCGCACTGTACGGCGGGTTCTCCATATCGATTGTGCTGATTTCATCGTCGTGTGTGGCAATGAGTCCGATCTGTGTGCCGTTGTTCTTTGCATTGACAAGCGCACCCCTGAACTGTGGAAGTTCGTTGGCGCCGATCATGTACAGAATTATAACATCCTGATCCGAGATATCAGTGAGATTCACATTTGCAGCATCAGAACCGCTCATCACGTTGATGTTGAAGCGATCCGTGATCACAGCCCGCTCGTCGATGATCTTGTTGAGATAGTAGCGGTTTGAGTCGCTGTTGATGATAAAGGTAATATTCACCTTTGGATGTATCACAACAGGCTCAGGAAGATCAACATCACCCCATCTTCCAAAGAAGCCTTTCCAGATCGAGATCAGGACATTCTTGATATTTTCGTCGCCGCCCTGGATCCAGTATCTCTCGATGTCCGTGTAGTTGGCGGACTTTAGGTCAACGTTCGGTATGGTTGCGTTGGCTGCGGATAAGTTGTATCCGATGACCACGTTTCCGTTATCGGATCCATGGCATACATAAGTGCATCCGGAACTCTCTTTGGCAGCGGTTATATTTGTATCCCACATACCCATCATCGTCTCATTCTGCGATTCGATGAAGATTGCAGAGTAGTTTGAGAAATTGAGGCTCTCTGGTACGGTATCGTTCTTTGTAAAGATCGTTACATTGATCTCAGATGTGATTGTCGTGTTCGATGAAGCATTATTTAGGGCGGCTTCATTCGCATCTGTTCCGAGAATAAACAATGTCTCGTTTCCGGTCCCTGCTGCGGTTCCGGTAATGGCGAGCACGAGTGTCACCAGCGTCAGCACAGTCTGTATTCTGTTACGTTCATTTGCCATATTGCCATCTCCATATTGTTTGTTTTAACTTGTATGTGTGTGTGTATGTGCGATTTACGGACAATCGGTCATGTAGATACGCCTGTGATGCGATATTTCATCAGTGTCTGCATAGCATATCCAAAGAATCTACTATAGCTTAAATATTTCTGTCTTGGTGGTTTGTCCTGATTTATATGGCTCACGATCATTTGCGAGATTTTTGAGAGCAGCATCCCTCACGCCACCGAAACGTTCCATCTGCGCTCACAGACATGAATCGACACGTCCGGACAAACACCGTGAATTTATGCCAGACACACTTGCGCAGTTCGCCCGGATGGCAGTATTCAGGGAACCTCAATCATGCCATCCGGAGAACGCAAGCCCTAAAAGACTACCTCCGTTTAAACCTTAGCCCGATTCCGATCAGCGAAAGGATCGCGATCACCGCGATGATCGCAAGCAGTGGTGCGCTCGACGAGGATGGGGTGGTCTGGAATGTCTCGGTCACCTCCATCGTCTGTCCTTCTACGTAGTCGTCGGACGGATTCGTGTCTTGTGACGACTGCACCGGCTTTGTTATGTCTTCACCGATTCCGCCTGCTGCTGTGGTCTCGTTTGCGTCGGACCGGGATTGTGACTGCGGTTCTGGCTGCTCGGTCTCATTAAACCAGTCCGGGGGGTATGTACCATCTCGGTTACCACTGCTGTCACTACTGCTGTCACTACTGCTGCCTGTGTCCGTACCGGCGGGCTGCAATGATACGCCCTCCCTGCCGGTAACAGCATCCATGGTCTCCCGATATTTCGCTGCTACGTCTGACGAAACCACGTCTGAATCAAGTGCGGAGATGATGCCTGACACATAGTCATCGAGTGACGGATTTCCACAGGTATGGTGGCAACATGCCGCGCCGTTCTCAGCGACAGACTCGACATATTCTTCCACAAGGTTCCTGATGATCTCATCGGATACATCCCAGTAGAGGTTACCTTCGCCATCCGATTTTCGCGTGGCTTCAAGCATTCTGGCTACGATTGACTGGTGTGCCCAGGGATTCTCAGTATCGAACCACTCATCCAATCCAAGGTCATATCTATCCCCTATGCAGACCTCATACATTTCGTTCCACATATCAGCGGTTACCGCATCAGGGAGCATGACATGTAGTCCCCAGAAATCCTCAAATATGCTATCAAGTTCGCTGGCACCAGTGTAACCATGTTCCATCAGACCTCGGATATAGTCCGGATTTAAGTATGTGGAACGTAGTTCTCTTGCAAGGAATCTACCAAGGGTTTCTGTTATTGCCTGATTTGGATCCTTAAGGTTGACTATGAACATTTCAGGAGTCTCGCCGGATACATGCCTGACTGCCATGCCAAAACCACCGAAGAACTCATAAGTGTGATCAAAAATCAAACTGCTGCTTCCACGACCGGAATTACCGCTCCGGCTGAAGAAGATAGCCTCGGTACCGGCAAGAGCATTCTTAAAGACTTCAGCATCTTCAAAAGCCCATATATTATCGCCGTAAGCATAACCCATGGAATTCGTGTAGAGATTGGCAAGTTTCTCCTCATCATCCCAGCTACCGCTTGCACCAACCGCATTTGTCAGACCACCGATACCCCAGCTTCCGTCATCCGGAGCAAACACCCGGCACATTGAAAGATCGCGGGCATCGGATGGTGTGTAGTTGTTAGTATCCAGAAGGGAAGCATAGATGATATCACAATGCTCCCTGACATAGTTATCATAGATGACATTTTCAGCCTGTGCCGCAAGCCTCACTGCCCGGTCCATGAGCTGGATCTGCCATTTCCAGTTATCACGGTATACACCTGTTGTAGTAACGACAACATCAATTCTGGGTCTTCCAAGCTCATCTTCAGGGATAAGTTTTACACCTTCCACCTTACCTGAAGAACCCCAGACCGGCTCCACACCCAACATATACAGGACTTCAGATTCCATAACGCCTTTATGCCTCATGGATTCGGAAGACCATAGTACAAATCCAACCTTCTCGGGATACCTGCCATAAGTAGCAGTCCATTCATTGAGGAATTCATAAGCGAGTTGTTTGCCCATTTCCCATGATTCCTTTGTCGGGACAATGTTCGGATTAAATGCATAGAAATTCTTTCCGGTAGGCAAAACTTCATCAGGGCTTCTGGTCGGATCATCACCTAATGCCGGAGGGATGTATTTTCCTTCAAGGGCACTAATCATGCTTTCAACTTCAGCATTCGTGCATTCTTTAATGCCGCAAGCAAAATCAATTGCATTGTAAAGATCATTTACAACAGTTAACTGAGCATCAGACATGCGCCTGATCAATACAACATTGCAATCCGGTTCAGCACCGAAACTTTCATTCGAACAGGTACCAAAAACCTCTCCAAGAAGGGAGCTTGCAACAGCTCCGGCATCATTGTCTTTGTTCATGTCAAAGTCAATATTGACTTTGTTAGATTCGGTTGCATTGATTTCAACACTCTCGGTTTTGAGATACCAGTTTCCACTTTTACTGCGATATAGTGCCGTGATATCATATTCACCATCAGGAACTCCGGTGAAGGTGTAGTTACCTGTTACATTGGATAGCTGAACATCAATTACATCGCCATCCTGCTGGAGAAGCATCTTCATACCTTCCTTAAATATTGGGTAACCCATCGGCGAGTAGTAGCTCTGCCCGAAAATCTCTACTGAACCGGACAATTCAACCGGCGGATTAGCATTCAGAAGATCAAGAACAGATTCCAGCTCCGGGTTAGAGGTGCCTGTGGCATTCCTGGTAAGGTTTAGCTGGATTCCGGAGATAGGTTCACCATTTTCAACCATTACATACTCTTTTCCTGTGAGCCATCCGTCATGCTCATCTTTCAATGCATAAACGGTGTATTTCCCTTCTTTTACAAATGAGAAATTGTATTCACCAGATGCATCACTTGTAACATTTGCATAGTACTGACCAGACGAATAGTCGATGTTGAACCGGTCAATAACGACATCCATCGGATCGGTTTCGTTCACGAGAACATCTTCAAGCAGGGTATCAAGAACGTTAGGGGAATGTGCCGGATTTAAGTCATCGGGATCTTCACAGATGCCTGTTGCATTGACATGCCGCACAAAATCGTTTCCTAACATCGACTTGACCATTGCAATGAGTCCCTCGTCACTCATGTCCTCGCCGAGTATGTGGAAACCGTAAGTCATGTACGAAGCTGCAATTTCATGCAGGTAATCATGTACCGGTCCGTAAAGGATGAAATTATCAAAAGTTTCATTTTCCATTGCGTAAAGATCTTCGGAAGAGTTACCAAGTTCATGTTCGAAATTCAGTTCTTCATAATACTCAATTATGGATTTCTTGTATTCCTGCTTAAGGGAACCTTCTGCCACCTCGTAATTGTGCATGGCATCATGAAGCCTTGTCAGATTACCGTAGAGTCCGGAATTAATAACCGGAGCAGTGAGGTGATCTACCATCACAGCATTGCCCCGCCTCTTTGCGGTTATACCCTCACCTATACCCCCAACATCATAGAGGTAAACAACCGGCATATCCTGTATAAGGATTGCAGGCCAGCATTCCTTAGCTGACAAGCCTACGCCTTTGCCCTGTAGCCATTCCTGTGTACCGTGCCTTCCGAAATGAACTATAGCATCCATATCCCGACCACCTTCACCCTGCCCGTGGTTCAGCCAGAGATAGAATGCGATGTAGTTGTGTGATGGCGGAACTGATTGGTCATGGTAAAGCATTGAGTCACTGGTCGTGAGACCTCGCGGGGGCTGCGGTGCAATGAGGATATTGCCAACCTCGATCTTCGGGAACACAAAGTACTGACCGGATTCGTTTTCATAAACCATTCCCTTTCCGGGTGCTTCACCCCATGTGTCATTTACACTCTGGCGTGCTGCAGGTTCGAGCTCTCCGAACCACCCAAGATACGTTTCCACTGGCATTAGTTCCACGTCATAGTTTTCAACCATGTGTTCCAGTTCGCCAGGTGCCCAAACTCCGATGTTCCTGCCCTGCTGAAGCACAAGTTCAAGGAACTCCGACATGTTCATGTTCATACCATCCAGGTCGTAACCGCTTTCATTCATAGCATCTATGAAATTTGGGATACTGGGCACAACATCAAGATTTGCAGCCACCATTGCACCCTGCTTTCCATGGTTGTAATAGATTATTGCAACCTTCTTATCCTGGTTTTTGATGCGCTGCAAATCCATCCAGCCGACTGTGCGGTTTACCAGCCAGTCCATCTGGTAATCGATAGGCTGGAAAGACCATGCACCCAGTTCTTCATCATATTCCGTTGCACCGATAACTATGGATTCGATTTCACCACCGATTTCCATTATGGGAATCTGGTACTGGAATCTGCCATCCTGCCCATTAACGGATTCTTCCCATTCTTCGATTGTGCCCTGGTACTGGATACCATTGATCACAGGGACATTCATAGCCTGCAGGGCTTCGGTGTGCCATACGGAAGAAGACATGCTTGACACGCCCATTCCAATGTCAATAAAAGCATTGACTTTGTACTCACCACCAGCTTTAAAGAAGTCTTCCGCATCATCGACATCGTAGATCACTCCCGGGCGGAAAGCAGGAATTACATTAATACCTCCGGATTCAAGTTTTGCTATCAGTGCCTCAGTAACACCATTGCAGAGATCACCGTCATGTCCTGTAAAGAATACGACACCTACGGTGTAGTTTTCAGGGTTATAGACGTGGTGTGTATCATCATCATCTGAATACCACTCCAGATAAGATTCCAGATCTTCAAATATTTCGTATCCGGAATCCGGATGGACGATACCATTGGTTGGTGGTATGGAGGGTTCTTCGATCCTGATTGCGCCAGTATAATTTGAGAAAGGTTCTGAAAGATCAACCACTGAAAGATAGGCGATCAGGCGAACGATGTTGTTATCATACTGTTTAAGCCAGTAGTCTTCAAGATACGGATGTTCAGTGTGACTGACATAATTTATGCCGGGAAAATCTTCCAGATCATAGTTCCAGTCGTACACAAAAGTGCCCGGATTGGTTTCATTGATCATTTCATG
>CBDUQO010000035.1:0-14791 GCA_965369365.1 uncultured Methanosarcinales archaeon | reverse complement strand
CGGCGGGGAAACTCCTGTACCCATTCCGAACACAGAAGATAAGCCCGCCCGCGTATGTGGTGTGTACTATGGTGCGAGAGCCCATGGGAAGCCGCAAACGCTGATGTGCTCAATTATAATTTTTTTGAAAAGTGTTGTATAGCTATGGCTTTCTTAACTATGGTGAAGTGTTTGAGTATATACGTTATTAGAGCTGTGATAAGAACACTCGATACAATAATTATTGATAAGTTTCCCGTAGTGTAAACTTAATTTTTTGATCGGTGGATGTGGTTTATTTACCAGAAACATCAGCAAACAAGGGGATTACCGCATGTAACAACAGTATAACTAATATAGAATCTGCAAACATATTATGTCGAGGCTTTTTACATCTTCATGGGTTTTAGTATAATGGTTTTCGGTATCAATAAGTTTGCCGGGAGTCTGATGGTCCATCAAGTCTCAGCGATTCCTCTGCAATCATTAGGTAAATGAGATCGTAACGTTGGACCGACACTTTAGAATGGTGAAATATCCGATCCTGCAGACATATATGCAACATTTACTGCAGGACATCCCAGAAGAATAGTTAACACTCATCGGCAAAGAGCCCGTGTCCCGCATAACGACTCATACTTCACACCGCTACAACTTGAGCTTTTTCAAACCTTGGAACGTAGTGTAATCCGACATTCCGCAGGTCGCCATTTATTTTTCATAATTTCTGCTGATAGCGGTTTTGAACATCTGAAAAATATTATTTTTATACGGTGGTGGACAACCTGTCCAATTTCAACAGAGGATGCTTTACATGATTATGTAATAAATATGTATTTTAATAAAGAGATTATCTTCAAAAACCAAAAATCGCAAGCAATAGCCACTATTCGCCATTTACAAAAAATAGATCTTTTTGCAAAAACACGTGCGGAATGTCAGGTAATCAAAGCGTCGAGTCTTTGTTTGTAGGTTGTATCAATTTGGTTCCGCCAATAAAAAAAGCGCAGTTTATGCCAGCGCTAAATATGTCTCTTGTAACAATTTCGAGAGTTATAGATGCCATCACATTTCATGCAATGGCACCCATTCTCATTCATTTGGAGTTGAGGTTTGAACGCGGGGATCGCACATCACGCGATCCTCCGCAAGTCAAGCCATTCCGCCGCCGATTGCGTTGCGTAACTGCTCCTGCAACTGCTGGAATCGCTTCTGGATGCGCTCCTCTTGTCGTTCGAGCGTGCTTGCCCGTAGTTGCATGGTCTCCTTCTTCTCTGCAAGCTCGTCCTTAACAGCGGTGCGCTTGCTCTTGATCATAAGTTGTCCGACATTCCTGTATATTACTGCGTCGTCGTCGAGTTTATCGAGTTCATCAAGTGCCATCTCGGTCTCGTTTAACGCGGACGTCACCTGCGCCTTCTGTGTCGCAAGCGCCTGCGCTTGCTGCTGCACCTGCTGGAGTTGCGCAAGTTGGTGCTGCACCTGTTGGGGTATTTCAGTAGTCATAATTCTCACCTTTTTATCGTATCTACAAATTCAGTAATGGTTGTTTGTATATCTGTCGCTTCTTCGATGGCTGTGCCTGTCACGATGATGTCAGCACCAGCGCTCACCGCGGTTTTTGCAGTTTCTGCGTCGCGTATGCCGCCACCAACCACCAGCGTGCCGCAACCTGCCGACTTGACCGTGCTGATCATCTTGGGGGGGGCTGGTTCTGATGCTCCTGAACCTGCCTCCAGGTACACATATCTCATACCAAGAAGCGTTCCTGCGAGTGCATACGCTGCGGCAAGCTTCGGCTTGTTCCGCGGGATCAATCTGGCATCACCAACCCACCCCGCCATTCCGCCGGGCTCAATGATGATGTACGCCATTGGTATTGGTTCTATACCGTACTCTAAAACGGCTTTTGCGCCAAGCATCTGGTTGGTAATCAGATAATTCGGATCTCTTGAATTCAACAAACTCATAAAGAAAACCGCGTCTGCATATCTGCTAAGTCCACAAGCACCCGACGGAAACAGGATGGTTGGGAGGTCCGCAGCCGTCTTGATCGCATGCAGGGTCTCATTAAGTATGTCGCCGGATGCGCCGACCGAACCGCCGATCATAATTGCGTCGCTCCCGGCTTTTGCTGCAGCATCCGCAATATCGGATGCCTCTGTTGGGTCCTGCGCATCAGGATCGATCAACGCGATATGAGCCGCGCCATCTTTTTCTATAATATCGTTAAGATATTGCTCTATGCGCATCTATCCTCTGCTTTCCTTCGACTTCATGCGCAGATGTTTGTAATTGCATTTTCTGCACCTGGTTGCGTCAACCGGGTTGCGTGCGTTGCATTTCATGCATATCTTCTTACGCAGTAGCCTGTTTTCTGCCTCTTCGAATCGTGCCATTAATCAGTCCTCATCATCTGTATTCGGGTGCTGTATATTAACATTGCCGTGTGCCCGGGAACACACAACGACAATTCAGATGGGACGCGGGGATATTTAAGAACATTAGTCCACTCATCGCTGGACAATTATCTGATAATCTCTCAACAATCGTCGGGTATGTCCACTTTTGGCATCCGGCGTGCCACTACACCATTTGATAAAGGCGTAAAAGCATCCGAACGGATAATGCCGGTATACTCCTGCCCGATGTTGCGTGAAAGTGTGAGTGGTGGGCTGATAGCCCCCAATCACACAAGCCCGTACCGCTTGACATTATGGTCCGCGATCTTCTGAATCTTTGCAAGTTCCTCTTTACCACTTTCTGTGAACAGGTGCTTAAACCGCCTCTGCACACTAAGATACTCTTCAACAGGCTTCTGTTTGATCTTTTGCACCTTCCCGAGTTCACCATCCACAAACTCAAAAATCGGGTACAGCGCGGTCTGGACTGCAAGTCTCATGATCTCGACCGCCATCGAACTGTCAAAGTACCAGCCTGTGCAACACGACGCGTGCACCTGGACATAAGTTGGACCTTTGGTCTCGGTAGCGGTTTTTATTTTGCGGACCACGTCCTTTGGATATGCAATCGAAGTGGTCGCCACATAAGGCGATCCGTGCGCCACAAGGATCGCAGGCATATCTTTCTTCGGACGGGGATTTCCGTACGATACACTGCCAGCCGGGCTGGTGGTGGTTGCCGCATCAAACGGCGTTGCAGCGCTGCGCTGGATGCCGGTATTCATGTACGCCTCGTTGTCATAACACACATACGTGATATCATGACCGCGTTCAAACGCGCCTGATATGCTGCGAATGCCGATGTCGAATGTGGAGCCATCTCCTGCTATGACCAGTACTTTCGTGTTATCGTTCCCGCGTGCCCGAAGCGCGGTTTCGATGCCTGATGCGACCGCGGCAGGATTCTCAAAGAGCGAGTGGATATATGGAACCCGCCACGCGGTTTCAGGGTATGGTGTTGTGAATACTTCGAGACATCCTGTCGGACCACACACGATACTGTCGCTGCCAGCACCCTCAAGGATGAATTTTGCTGCAATCGCAGCTCCGCAACCTGCACAACCGCGGTGTCCTGGGGCTAATAAACTTTCTGTAATCATCGTTAATTCCTCACTGGTATTTTCCGGTTCCGTATATCTGTCTATCTCTGTATCGGTATATTTATTTATCTATGTATTTATATATTCATAGATCTATGACCGCCTAACCGAGACGTTTGCCGAACGGTATGTGCAGACGACACCGGGTTTTGAAACGGTCATCTCTGCATAGATTACTGCCTCTTCGCCCCTGCTATACCCGATCTCTGGCCAGAGGCTGACTGAATCAACCGCCCAGTTGCCATTGCTACCCGGGTGCCCGACATTGCTCTGGAGCTGTTTTCCTTTCGCATCGGTGCAAACGTAAACCCTGATCGTTGCGCCAGGTTCGCTGCCATGTCCTTCGACAGTGAGGATGCGGGCAGTGTCCGCGCCCCCCTCCGGCGATGTGATTTCGACTGTTGGAGTTGGGACCGGCGTTGGTGCGGACACTGGCTCAGCCGTTTTTGCTTCGGTCAGCGCAACCCAGTCAACTGGTACATCAGGGTCAATTGGGTTTTCGTCCTGCGGATCCCAGTGCCGATCGCCATCGGTGTCCTTCTTATCAGGATCTGTTCCGGCAAGTAACTCTTGCTCATCACTCCACCCATCACCATCGGTGTCAACCACCGGCGCGGCATCTGGCGAGTCCTGCTGAACACACCCGAGCGACACGACCGATACAATTAGCACAATTAACATGATCGATACGATCCGCATAATCTGTATGCTGTTTATAATACTTCTCACATTCCTCATATTCATAATTCTCCTTGATTTTGTGGTTGCTTGGCAACTGTCTGGTTATCCATTTATTTAGGTTTCGATGGTATAAAGTATCTGACTTACCGCGGAGGATGAAACATGACCGAGCAAACAATTGCAAAAAAATTTTTATCTGGAAAAACCGGGGCAGCTGTCCAACCAAACGATCTCGTTGTAGTGGCTGTGGACATTGGGTTTGCACACGATGGCATGCTTCCGCTTGCGATCCAGCTGATGGGGGATTAACTGCACACAAGAACAGTTCAGACCCGTCAAAAGTCATTGCCATCTGCGATCACGCATCACCATCGCCAAGCGAACCCGTTTCAAACGCCCAGATCATGATGCGCGAGTTTGCGCGTGAGAACGGGATCATTCTTTATGAGAACGGCGATGGCGTATGCCACCAGATCGTCGTTGAGAACCATGCAGCCCCGCACAAGGTCATTATCGGTGCAGACCGCTACACATGCATGCACGGCGCACTCGGTGCGTTTGCGACAGGCATGGGCTCAACAGACATGGCGGCTATCATGGCTTACGGGAAGACGTGGCTCAAGGTGCCGCAGAGTTAATGGATTGAGATTGCAGGAAATCTACCCGAACATGTGCATTCAAAGGATGCGTTTCTGTACCTACGCGGAAAGATCACGGCTGATGGTGCGACGTACCTGTCGATGAAATTTCTTGGAAACGCCGTGGATGAGATGAGTGTCGAGTCACGACTTGTGATGTGTAACATGGCGATTGAAGCCGGCAAAAGACACAAGACTGGTCGTATATCCTGCAAGCAGGAGCGTGCTCTTGCAGGCGATCTCAGAAGGAGTAATCGCCACGCTTGTTGAGTCTGGGGCTGTGGTTTTTGCATCGGGCGGACGGTTGCACTTGGGGGTGTGGAAGTGGTTTTTTGTCTACCGCAGAACCGGAATTTCAAGGGACGGATGGGAAACAACAATTCGGAGATCTATCTGTTGTCGGTTGAGTCCGCGGCGATTAGTGCGATTAAGGGGGCGCTTACGGATCCGCGAGAGGTTTAATCGCGGTCCATGCGCGCTCTGGTTAGACGATTCCGGGCACGTGGTTAGCTGAGGCGAAAAAATTACGAGATTTCATGAGATTGACACAAGAATACAGTATTTCATGCAAGATAGTGGTGATATGTTTGCATTTAATATCCTGCCCCCTATTTTCTCGTGAAAATTGGTGTAATCTTGTGGTTAGCTAAACACGTACGATTCTAGCAGATGCTACGCCCATAACGCGGGGATAACCTGTGCAAAACTCACTCTATCCTCTCAAGCAGCCGCATCCGTACATCAGGCGGGTCCGCACGCCCGCGGGTCTTTTTCATCACCTGTCCAACGAGATAATTCAGTGCTTTTGTCTCGCCACCCCTGTAATCAGCGATCGCATCGCCGCATTCGGCAAGCACCTCATCGATGGCTGATGCGACCACGTCCGTCTCCACCTTTGCAAGCTCTTTTTCGGACGCGATTCCGGCAGGAGTTCCACCCTCATCAAGAATCGTCCGTATGATCGTGATTGCGCCTCTCTCGGCGATCACACCATCCAGAAACATCCTCAGAATCTCGACCATGTCCGGTACCTTGAATGCATCGATCCTGAGATCTCGGTAATGGAGTTCGCCGCTTAACACGTCCACGATCCACGAAGCACCGGTCTTCGGATCGATTTCGTGCGCAACATCCTCAAAGAACTGCGCAAGCTTCGGGTCAAGCGTCAGCGAGGTGGCGTGGTTCCCTGTTATGCCGTACTCCTCTAAAAACCGCGTCCGCTGGGCATCCGGCAGTTCAGGAAGCGTTTTTTTGATATCGGATACCCAGTCGGTAACCATCATCGGAACCAGATCCGGCTCCGGGAAATACCGGTAATCGTGCTCGGTCTCTTTTGTCCGCAACGAAATCGTGACACCACGCAATTCGTCGAAATGCCGGGTTTCTTGCACAACAGTCTCGCCGCGACGCAGCACATTCCTCTGCCGCACGATCTCAAACGACAATGCGCGTTCCGCACCCTTGAACGATGATATATTCTTAACCTCTGCCCGCGCGCCGCCAGAAAGCGAAATGTTCGCATCCACACGAAGCGCACCATCAAGATCACTATCAGAGACACCAAGGTATTCGATGATGTTTCTGAGCTTGTTTAAGAATCTCCTTGCTTCTTTCGGGCTTCGCAGGTCTGGCTCTGTCACGATCTCAAGTAAAGGCACGCCTGCACGATTATAGTCGATCAGCGTGAACTTCGATCGATCGATTGAGCCTTCATGGACTAACCTTCCGGGATCTTCTTCCATGTGGACGCGGTTGATCCTGACGTGTCTGGTGCCATGACCGAGGTCGTCATCGATCGCGAGATATCCATCGGTTGATATTGGATAATCGTACTGCGTGGTCTGGAATCCCTTTGGTAAGTCCGGATAATAGTAATTTTTCCGATAAAACTGTGTCTGTGGAAGTATTCCACAATTCAGTGCAATCGCGACCTTTATGGTATTTTGCACAGCAGATTTGTTGAGAACAGGCAGCGATCCCGGAAGCCCAAGGCATACCGGGCATGTGTGTGTGTTTGGGGGTGCATTGTGATAATCAAGCCCGCATGAGCAAAACATCTTTGAGCGCAGCTTGTTCAGTTGCACATGAATCTCAAGTCCGATGATCACACCGTCGCCATATCCATCATCATTGCCGTCGCCACTGCTGACGTCACTTGTTGTTCCTGCCGACATCCCTGACGATTGTGTGCATAGATCAAGTTAAACTTTCTGTTGTTGTGATTGCTGCCCCGGATTTCGGAATTTCAGATGACGATATTTGTCGTGTTCACCGCAATGCGGTCTCCGCCCTCGTTGTTCACGGTAACGATCACACGCACGTCAGACCCGTCAGGCGGCACGGTACTCAAGCCGACCGTGATCTCATAGTCTCCAGGACCCGTGTATGGAACCGATGACCAGTAGTCGATGCGGTGGCTAGTATGGATCACATGCACGTACATGCCAGGCAGGTTTGTGGGAACATCCTTCGGATATTTCAGAAGGTTGATCTCGCATGTGCTTGCGTCGATGGTCGTGATCTGCGGTATCATGCCACCCTCAAGCGGCACCTCATCAATCGTTGCGCTCACCTGCACGGCTTTCTTTGTCTTGAAAGCGTCACCCACATCCAGGCAGCCGTGCATGGAAACGGCGAGCAGCATAATCAGCGATACGACAAAAGCAGCATGTCTCAATCCTTTTTCGGTCATTTGTATCACCTTTTTGTCGTTTAATTATTTACTCAATCATCATAACCGGTTCTGTTCACTCCAAGGTCGTCTGACCCGTTCAAGCTCACGTTATAACCGCGCCCATCGCAACTCACGATGTAGCTTATATATGCCATGCGCGTCCGCTTAAGCGCAACGTCCGCGTGGGTGTGACACGCGATACAGGCTGCATTCGGGCGATCGGGCTGGTATGCCAGGCTCTTTTCATAGAATCTGGCATGTACCTCGCCGCTATTACTCAGTTCATTCATCACGTGCGGATGGCAGTCAATGCACTCGACCGATACGGCGGTGTGCGGCGTGTCGGCTGGCACATCGAGCCACGTGAGATTAAACGAGAGTGGAACGCTGTAATCAAGGTCAGTGTTCTGATGGCAGTCGCCGCATGTGATACTTGCATGTGCGCCGGTGGTGGTGAACTCCTCGTATATTGTTGCATGGCACTTCCGGCAGTTTGTTGGATCGCAGAGATGCTCGCCAAAGCCAAGCCCTGCGGTCACAAAGGTGAGGGATAGGGCTATGATTCCGGCAGCGATCAACAGGAATCGCACGCTTGTTTTCATAAGTGTTCATCGGTGTGGATAGGCATATATTCTTTGCGGGTGGCTGTGGGCGTCTGTGTACAGTCTTGAAACCTCTGACTTTCTGTGCTTAATACTCTGCAATTGTTCGGGTTTTCGCTCAAAACCTAATTTTTTTAGGGCAGTTCATTTGTACACCTAACAGACATAGGTGACGTTTAGGAGTACCTAACAAGGGTCGATAACATGCGCAGGATTAGCAACACAAGAGATCTGGTCTACAGAATCGTGAGGTGTATAGCGCCCACCATCGCGGGCGGAAAGCCGGCAACGGTGATGAACATCTCAAATGAAAACGGCGGGCTACTTGATATCTGGGACCGTTCCAGGGCAGACATCTTCTCAGGATCCGAAATCGATTACTACGAATTGAAACGTACAGACAAAAACGCGATTGTCATATTCTTCAATCGCAGTCAGTTAAACAGATTGCTTGCGAGAATGCAGGTACTGCAATTCCTGTCTGACTGTGGATACGAATCAGGTGCTGCGGGTTCACTTGGCATTGATTATGTGTTGAGCGTGCTCAGACATAGATATGCATCGGGGTGCCCGCATGAGATTGGAATATTCCTTGGAATTCCGCTGAAGGACGTTAAAGGATTTATGGGATTGAATTCCCTCAGAAACACAAAACGCGGTATGTGGCATGTGTATGGGAACCCGAAAGCGTCAGAAAAGCGGATGAACGAATACCGTCACGCGAAAGATCTGGTAATTGGACGGCTCTTCGCAGGAGAAAATCCGATTAACATTATCCGAGATAGTGAAATTAGGGTTTTTGAATTATCCTAACTTTATTAGGGTAGATTACTTGCACACCTAACAATGTACCATATAATCGCGCCAATAATGGCAACAAACCAAAAAATAGGTGATATAAGATGAAATCATTGAACAATGTGGAACCTGAAACCACGGTGATCGTCAAGGAGATCACAGGCGGTCTTGATACTAAACAACACCTCGATGAACTCGGCGTACAAGAAGGCGTCGAACTCACTGTGGTGGCAACCGGGCCTGTGCATGTGCATGGAGGACCAATCTCCTTATCAATGGGGGATCAGGAATTGATCATAGCTCGTGGATGGGCTGATAAGATCTATGTAGAGCTGGGCGGGGATGTTCTTCCGTTGTTGAGGTTAGAGGCTGGCGACAAGGGAACCGTTCGATCAATCGAAGGCGGAAAAGATTTTACGGATTTTCTCTCCGAGCTTGGTATCATAGAGGGAAGTGAGCTGACATTCCTGTGTCATGTTCCGGATCGCACTATTGTATTTGTGGCAGGGGACGGACGCACCGAGATACGAATGGGTGACGGTCAGGCATCAAAGCTGATTGTGGCGGTAGATGGAAAGTCTGTGCAGGCAAACTACATCAAAGATGGTGAAACGGCTACTGTGGAGCATATCATCGGTGGAACTCATCTTGTGGATAAATTTGATCAACTCGGGCTTAAACCTGGTGCCGAGCTGACCTTGCTCAGGAGAGATGCGCCGGCACCGAGTCCCATGAGAGGCACTTATGTGCTTGCAAGGGTGGGAGATCAGTTGATCACCATCGGTCACGGTCTGGCTGAAAAATTGCTGGTCGAGTAGTCTGAAGATGGTACATGGGCTTGCCAGTGGGGGTAAAAATTATGTCAGAAAGAAAGATATGGGAATTCAAGAGTCAGACGATCTGCACGATTCTGGGTCTGACGTTTGATGAAAAGGAACTGGTCAACGTTTTCAAGGAATTGCGGCTGGATCCGAGCCGAAACGTACCTTATGAGATGCATGGCGACCTTGTTCAACTGTGTAACACTCAAAACAAAGCATCCGGGCAACTGGATAAAATGTTAAAGGCGCGGTTCGGACGATACGAAAGCGACTTCAAGCGCATTCCACGAAATGAGATATATAGCTATATCGAGAATGGAACTGGGACCGTGACCGAAGGCAGAAACGGAAACGGAGGCGGAACCAGAAACAAAAACGGCAAGAGTATACCTCTTTCCGCGCTTGTCTGGTTTGCAGTGCGAAGTCAGCACGAAGATATTGATGAGATCGAGGCACGAGTCTTTGCCACGACACACATCTTCGAGCACCGAGCCTCGCGGTTCTATGATGCACTCCGGCGTTCAACTACGGATGGCAGACCCGAGGATATTCTCAAGAACCTGGGTAATGCTCTTGAATCGAGCGAAAAACTACAGACAAAGTGTGACCGATTGGAGCGCAAAAGAGGGCAGTTAAAATCAGAGATTGAATCAATCCAAGAGGATAAATCAAGAATTAATGCCGCACTTGAGGAGCAGAAGCGGCTGAACAGACAATTGACCGGCGACTTTGAGAAGCTGGGTGGTATGGATGCACTCGACCGGACCTGCGATATGAAGAAGGAGATCAATCTATTGACCAGTGAGGTGATGTGCCTGACCGGTCAATTGCTGCAAAAGGACCGGATGGATTGCGCGACACCGAATGATGGATCGCCAGCAATCACTAACACCACACAGGACACTAAAGTAGATGCATGGGATAAAGTGGTCGATGTCGATTTAAACGGTGCGAAAGTGACTTATGTAGGGGGCGTAGAATCGCTCATGCCACACTACAGGGATGCGGTCGAATCCGTCGGTGGTACGTTCTGTTACCACTGCGGGCGGTGCATACAGGGTAGGAAGGAGATAGAAGGCATTGTGGATAAGACCGATATAATATTCTGCCCTGTTGACATAAACAGCCACAACGCATGTAGATATGTCAAAAAAGCCTGCAAAATGCGGGATAAGCCATGCTATTTCCTTCGCAGCGCAAGTTTGAGCATGTTCATCAAAGGGCTTGAGAAACACGCCGATGGAACCGGGGCAACCGCGTAAGCAAGAAAACACCGGCCACAAGGGATCAGGAAGTGTCTGATTACCCGAATTCATGGTTTCGCAGGGGACTCGTGTCGTCATGTACAGTTTTTTTCATGCACGACACACTTGACCGGTCAGATCGTCTCTAAATTGATCCCCCTGCATTCGATGTTTGTTGCTGTTGTTTTTGAAATGTGTTTTCAGTTGCCCCCGAACACAAGCATCCTGTAAGCATCACTGCCCCCCTCATAAACCAGCGGTGTGTTGTTCCTCCGTTTCTCAACTTGAAGAACTTGGAGATTCGGGAATAACCAAGTGAAGTTTGTTGTACCACACCCAACACACACGAATCTGAAGCCGTTCTCAAGCCGCTCGGCGTTATGTGATAATAGCACAGTCGTAGTGCCGCACTTGTAACACTTCCGCATCATGACCCTTCACGCCCCGGAACATTGGTATTCAAATTTTTCGTGTTTTTCTCAATCTGTAACTGACATAGTGCAGTCTGTGCCTGTAATCTGATCCGAAACGCTTCTTTACGTAGTTTTATTGCACGACACTCTGCAATTACCCCACATATGAATCCACCCAACCCCACAGCTATCAGCATATGCGCAAAGTTGCTCGTTTGTGACGCCGCTATGGCGAAACCCGCCAACGCACCTAACACTAAATATATCGTTGTCATCCTTTCCACTTTTTTATCAAACTGTCGTGCCCGATCGTCCAATTCATTTGCATATTGCTGAATTATATCAGGGCTATATTTCACAGTATGTCCAACCCCATTTGTTAACCTCCATTTATAGTATGGGGTAGATAACGCATAAACTTTTGCTTCTCCACACTGGACACGTTCTAATACACGTTTCACATACCGCGCTGTATATAGGTTTGCAATGAACTGGGTGCATAAACATCCACAAGGGGTGCAAAGGATGGCGTGAATCTTACCCCAAAGCCAGCAGTTTCCACAAGCGATATAATACATACGGGCGTCATCATCACCATGCGCCTCCATGATCTACTGCGAATCGACGAAAACGAGATCGTACACATCCCTGAACCATGTTTCATCGACCAGGGGACGTGCGAACAATCAGCGCGGTATCGTTATGAGATCGTCCAATCCGGAATTGTGTTTGACGACGTGATACGGATTGAAGCCCCTGGCGACGACGATGCTGGCTTGCGCGGGCTTGCTATTCCCATGCATTCGGACGGGCAGGATTTCTGGCTGGTCTTCACCGACATCATAAGCAAGGATCCTGATTTCGCGAATCATGCCGACCTGTTGTGCAAACAGTCAAACAACGTTCGCATCGTTAAAACAACATCTTCGTTGTTCATGGATGCGATCATCGAGTATTATTCGCTCATGCTTGTGAACCGGATGCTCTGTGAGAACTGCATGCATGGCAAGAAGAGTTTTGATTTGATATTTTCGGAATCACGAGCCGCCCGACTCGAAACACTCCTGAAAACAATCGAACAGTCGGACGACCTCGATTTTTCAGGCATGGACGTACTTGAGATCTGCTGCGGCAACGGAATGGCGACGATTGCACTCAGGCAGTTAGGGTGCGACCCGGTGTGCTTCGATTCTGAC
This sequence comes from uncultured Methanosarcinales archaeon, assembly GCA_965369365.1. Classification (GTDB taxonomy): domain Archaea; phylum Halobacteriota; class Methanosarcinia; order Methanosarcinales; family Methanogasteraceae; genus Methanogaster_D. The sequence goes on along the minus strand of CBDUQO010000035.1, from coordinate 2,183 downwards.
AAATGCGCCGTATGCGAGGGGCTTGAACACGGAGTGTTCCTCCCACACCGCTCAACGGTGCTGGACGCCACACATATCTCGCCTTTCTTTGAGGCAGGATCCTTTGATTGCGTTGCCGGATTCATGCTCGGTGCGATCTATCCGTTCAACAAGGACGTGTGGAAGCGCATCATGGCTGAGTCCATTGTGCCGTTGAGAGAAGGTGGATTTCTTGTATTTACAGTCCATAAAAATGAGGAAATCGTAATTTTGAAGGAGGTTATGGACGAACTCGGGATGACCGGGCGGGTTATCGATAATCGGGATGATGCAGGGATGTATGATCAGTGGGTGTATGTCGGGCAGAAACACCGAATCCAAAACTTAATGTAGGGCGGCTATACCATCTTTTTTTATGAGGATAGCAGTTCTTGGTGGAACCGGCGATATTGGAGAGGGTTTTGCGCTACACTGGGCTGAAAAGCACCACATCCGCATCGGTTCACGCAAAAGCGAGAAGGCAGAAGCAGCAGCCGAGCGCTTCAATGAAACGCTTGTAAGCTGCGGGCAAAAGGGGACTATAGAGGGGTTTGACAACAGAACCGCAGCCGAAGATGCTGATGTAATCATACTTACCATACCCTACGAACACGTATCCGGAGTAATCGACGTCGTGCGCCCGGTATTAAACGACCAGATCATTGTGTCGCCGGTCGTCCCGATGTCGCGGGGCGAATACTTTGAATACAATGCTCCGACACGAGGGAGTGCGGCGCAGGAGATCCAGGCGATGCTGCCAGATGGCATGAATGTGGTCGCCGCATTCCATACCGTGGCGTCTCGCAAACTATGCAGCCTTGATCCTACATTCAAGTGCGATGTGATGATTTGCGGAGACGACCGCCGTTCAAATGAGGTAATCATCGATCTCACCGACGAGATCGTATGTCTGCGCCCGCTGGATGTCGGACCGCTCGCACTGGCATCGACGATCGAATCGCTCACGCCGCTACTGCTCAATATCGCTGTGTTGAATCACCTAAAGGATCCGAGTATCAAGGTTCTGTGAGTCGATGTCGCTTGATTCCCTGCGTCCTTATGCGGAAAAGATCTTAAAGCCGCTTGCTAACCTCCTATCGCGGGCTGGTGTAACACCGGATGCCACGTCGGTCCTCTCACTGATCTTTGCAGCGGGCGCGGGAGTGCTGTATACGATATCGTGCGGCGACAGGACGATTGCGCTTGCAGCGGGCGTGCTGGTGCTGCTCAACGGGATCGCGGATGCTATGGACGGGGAGATTGCAAGAATCGCGGGCACAGCCGGCATACGCGGTGATTTTCTTGATCATGTGATTGACCGGTACGCCGATGTTTTTATTATTTGTGGAATATTCTTTGGTGAATACATTGACTGGAGGATCGGGGTTGCCGCGATCGTCGGCACGCTCCTGACCAGTTACCTCGGGACTCAGGCGCAGGCAGTCGGTCTTGGCAGGCACTACGGCGGAATTCTTGGCAGGGCAGACCGTCTGGTGCTCATAATGCTTGCAAGCATCCTGTATTTCCTGTATCCATACGAAATCTATGGTGCCTCATCACTTGGGTGGTCTATCGTACTGATAGCCGTGGCAAGCAATCTCACAACGTTGCAGCGATTTGTGCATATATGGAAGGAACTGAGTGAATGAATAGCTGCTATTGGGGCGTCCAGGGGTTTGGTTGCGACGTAACAGGTGGCAAAGGGATTTACAAGCAATAATATACCAAAAACAGCCATATCTTTGATAACAAATGCATTTTATAGCACGATCACCCACGAACACTTATGAAATCGGTGCTCAGGTTTGCATATCATGATGGCTACATCATCATTTGTATGACTCACGCGATTGATATGGCAGTCTTGCAATACCATGTTGGTATGGCTACTGAGCTCAATTTTGAGCGTGGCGGTGAGGTGGCTGGCGGGGGATCGTTATCACGGCTCTGGACTTAAGTCCGGGGTTTGGTGACTTTCGGGAGGCTATCATGATGCCATCACAAATATCGGGAGTCGGGTGATCAGATGCTTGGAATGGTTTTGCGGGGGTGGCGTGAAAACAGCATCAATTATTATTCTTGCTCTTGTTTGCGTTCTTCGAATTCAGTAATTACTTTTTCCAAAGCTTTTAAAACTCGTTTTGCATGTTCAGGTGCCATAAATA
>CBDUQO010000034.1:0-14910 GCA_965369365.1 uncultured Methanosarcinales archaeon | reverse complement strand
GATTGGCAGGTTGTGGGCGTCTCCTTTTCCAAGCAGCACATAATCAAAGAACGCAGGTGTCAGTTGGTCAACAGCTATCCGGTCAAGGTACTTTGAGATGATGTAATACGACATATAAATCGTTGAATCAGCGAGCGACTCGATGAGCCACTCGTTGTCCCACGGCAACCTTGTCCCAAGTCCTTTCCTGCGGGCGCACGCCTTATCCTTGAGCCAATCGATCTTATTCTCAAATTCAACGCGCAATTCGGCAGGAATAATCTGCATATCTGAGAGATGTGCATATACACGGTCTTTCCACTCCGGGTTTGAGTAGTTGACAAACCACTGGTCCTTCACCATCTTCACGACGCACGTTGTCCCGCATCTGCACACAACAGGCAGTTCGCTAAACTCGTAGAAGATGTCTGCAACACCGCGTTCGACCAGATCCCGGGTTAAAACATCTTTTATCTTTGAAACAGCGATCCCCGAGTACTTCCCGGTATTTTCCTTGAGTACCCCACTGTGAAACTCCTTTCGGTACACAAGCTTCGTAGCCTGTTCGGCGAGCGGGTCTGACTGGTCGCTAACGCCAAGTTCGTCCACCGCCTCGATGGCAGGAAACTCACCCATATCAGGGACCCGTATCAGCGAGATCATTTCGAGGTCGGATACGTCGCCTGATATCCCGTACTCGCCAAGATTGACGCCTTTCAGGTCACGGAGCGCAAGATAGTCATACGGGGCGTGGGCTGGCACGCTCATCACGATCCCACTCCCGTTTGCCGGATCCACGAAATTCGCCGGCAGTATCAGCACGTCGTGATCGATCAGGGGGTTTTCGACGGTCTTTCCGATCAAATCCGCGCCCTTGATCTCCCCGATCTTCTCAACCACTTTGTCAGTGTGCGTCAGCTTCCGGTACGCATCCTCGCTGACGATCCACTGCTCATCATTGACCGCGACCTTTGCATGCACGACGTCCGGATTGACCCAGAGATTCGTCACCCCGAAGACAGTTTCAGGGCGTAGCGTGGCGCACGGGAGGATCCACTCGTCTGATCTCTCTGATCCGTCCAACACGTCTGATGCGAGTTTGAACTTGAGAAGCGTGTAATCAAGGATGTTTGCGCCCTCCCCATGGAGCAAATCGTGATCTTCAACCGGATTTTCGTCATTCGGGCACCACCTCACAGGGTGTGAGCCTTTTACGATATGCCCCAGTTCATGCAACTTATTGAACTGCCATTCAATGAATTTGGTATATGGAGGGTCGATCGTTGTGAATCTCCGCGTCCAGTCGATCGAATAGCCGATCGACCGCATGGCTGCCTCCGATTCCCTGCCAAAGTACTCCACAAGCGACTCAGGAGAATCAAGCTTTGCGATCACGTCGTCCGGGATGCCGTGTAGTTCCGTATAGACACGGAGAGTCTCGGGATCGCGTTTTGCGATCAGTTCGGCAAGCCCAATGATCGGGGTACCTGTCGCATGGAAAGCCATAGGAAACAAGACGTTTAGACCAAGCATCCGTCTATATCTTGCTATAACGTCCCCTATGGTGAATGTTCTGGTATGCCCCGCGTGCAAATTGCCATTTAAGTAAGGATATGGGATTGTTATAAAATATTTCTCTTTATCAGATATATCTGGCTGAAATATGCGACTGTCGTCCCATTTTTTCTGCCAGTCATTCTCGATAGTCTGTGGATTGTATCGTGGATTCATACCGATCAAGAAAACCTAAAACCCGATCGTACTTTAAGATTTCTTAAGGAACGGCGGCTGCCACATTGCGCAAGTGTTCGATTCGATGGTTGCACCGGACCCGAGGAATTGCTTTAGATGCATATTACACACGTGTTCAACAATACCCAAAAATATTATTACAATTAAAAAATAATATAAAGTTATGAATTGCACATGCGAGGCTTTTGTATGACACAGTGTTAATGTCGAGTGACATCCTGTAAGTGATTGGTAGGATCCAGCATATTCTCATGAGTGAGTCCCGGCATCGGCAACACACCCCATCCGACCCCATGCGGCGGTGGCAGCATCGATCACTTCCCACACATGCATCCGCGAACTGACACTCCGCAGCAGTTAGGCGACCCCAACCACAACGGACGCCCACCCCTACAGACGCCGCGATCGCGCTTCGCCTCGCAGCCGGCGGTTCCGCCTCGTGCGATGCCGCAACACTCGCTGCCGCTGACGTGAGTGGCGACCACCGCGTCTCACATCCCTCGACGCGCTGATGATCCTCAAGGCTGTGGCAGCAGGGATAGAATTATAACCGAATCCGCCAGACAATTCACCAATACGAGGTCGTAAATATGATCAACAGGTCAGTGCTTGAAAAACAATTATTGACTGAAATTGCAGATGTCCCAATTGATTTTTTGCCAAAACTCACAGAGATAATCCACACTATCAAGGAAGAACTGTTGATATCGGTGCCAGATAGAAAATACTCTGAATCACAACTTAAAAAGTTTAGAAACGCCCGCGGCAGTTGGAGTGATCTGGACATCGAGGATATCTACATGAAGTTCAATGAGGATATGAGAAGATGGACTCTCGAAGAATCTGTGTAGATTCTGATGTTGTCATAGATTATCTGCGCGGGAAAAATCGATTTCAAGAAGTTCTACCATCCGCGATTGAAAAGTACAATTGCTATATCGCTCCGATTTCCGTTTATGAACTTTACTACGGAGGATACTACTCAGAGAGGGTCGGTAGAGTGGGAGGATGTTCTTAATCTTTTTGGGATATTAGATTGTCCCCGCGCATCGATCAGAAAGTCAGCCGAGATTCATGCAAAACTCTCCAAGACCGGCAACTCGCTGGACATAAAAGATATTCTTGTAGCGGGAACCTGCATTTATTTCAATCTCCAACTACTTACAAGAAATATCAAGCATTTTCGTAGGATAAAAGAGCTATCATTGATTGACGTAGATGCGCTGATTTAGCAAGCGCTGCTGATGACATTATCATCAATTCGCCAAATCTCGATGCATGGCGCTGGCAACAACCACAATCCGTGGAACTCCGGCTTCGCTGGCAACTACTACTCCAACAATACCGGCAACGACCCACACCCAATCACAGGCGGCAACAGCACCGATCGTGTTCCGATCATGCATCCGTGGACTGACACTCCGTAGCAGTTAGGCGACCTAACGACGACAACCGGATCACCCCCGCAGACGCCGCGATCGCGCTTCGCCTCGCAGCCGGCGGTTCCGCCTCGTGCGATGCCGCAACACTCGCTGCCGCTGACGTGAGTGGCGACCGGCTGCGTCACCTCCCTCGACACTCTGATGATCCTGCATCCAACACCCGGGCGGCATAAGGCGCGTCACTTGTAGAACTCCCGGGCAAACCAAAATCCTTTTACGCTGCCCACCCAATCATCTTCGCATGTCTGGCGTGAACATGCTCCGTATGCAGGGACTATCGATCGACTGCGAGTACGACCGTGTGCTGAAGCTGAAGGCAGAGGGTCCGTTATCGCCGGTATGCAAGCCGTTTATCAAACGGATGAACGATCGGCTGAGCAATGAAAAGCCGGCACGGGTCGATCAGGAGCAGGTCATCGCATCCACGTGGCTGCCGCCAATCCCCGGAAATGTCTTCAAACGACTGGTCAAGGCGGAAGTGGGTATTGCTCTTGGGAAGTACGTTCCTGAAACGGTTTCTTTCGAGATCACACGGAAATGCGGATGTGATTGCGAGCACTGCGCGATGAGCGATGGCGAATACGAACTCACACTTGATGAAATCAAGGCAACGATTGATCAGGCACTGGATATGGGCACGTTTGTCATCACGTTCACGGAAGGCGACCCGCTGCTCCACGCCGATCTCTTCGAGCTGATCGAATACATCGATTCTGATCGTGCAATCATTAACCTGTTCACACCCGGTCTCGAGATGACGCCGGAAATCGCATCGAGACTGAAGGAATGCGGACTTCATAACCTCTTGATCAGCATATACAGCACCGAGCCACCAAAACACGATGCGGTCAGGCGGGTCGATGGCGCGTTTGACCGTGCGATTAACGCAATCAAGTGCGGGCTTTCTGCTGGGCTGCTTGTGACCATGTCAACGCATGTGTCGCACGACCGGATGCAGGAACTTCCGGAGTTATATGATCTCGCCTGCAATCTTGGGGTGCATGAGTTCTCAGTCTGGGAATCTATGGACGGCAGCCTCACCGATGACGACCGCAGCCAGATACTGGCGATGTACCATCGCATCAACAGAAGCCCTGGCGGACCCAGGATGTTTGCGAACACGTATTTTGAGGGCGAAATGCTCGGATGCCTCGCAGGGCAGCGGTGGCTGCACATCTGCGTGGACGGCTCGATACGACCATGCCCCTACCTGCCGCAGACGGCTGGAAACGTGCGCGACATGAGGCTTGCGGATATCTGGAAGTCAGTCCGGGACGATAAGAGGTTTTCAGGGAAGAAGAATTGGTGTATTGCGCAGGATCCTGATCATGCAGGTCATACCAATGATTAACGATTTTTTCACAAAAAATCGAGTAAAAACTGCCCTCCGGGTCGGAAGACGGTTTTTGATCAAACTTTTGTGAAAAGTTTAGTAGTGTCCTAATCTACAATAGTTTATCACAACATGCATTACGAGGGAACTTATGAATGCGTGGATTGATAAACACAGATTACAGGTTGTTTGTACCGTTACGATGACTGCAATATTGAAGGCACGGCTTCCATAGTCTCAATACCACATACACAAAAGCAATCTTGTTCATTCAATTCCAGTACTTCTAATTGATTATTGTACACTTTTGCGACTATATCCTGGATAAAACAATGGATATGGGACCACCGAGTACATAGTGGGTCACAGCGGGCGGTAACCAGTTTTAGGATGAATTTTGTGAGTAATGCACGATCAGAAAGTTCGGGGGATGTGCCAACCGCACTATTGCAACGATAGTTATAATGTGGGGAACTGTGAAAGTAATGAATATCAAGTAGGGATAGTTTACAGGCATACTATAAATAGGGGGCACATCTAAAATGGCATCACCAGACACGACTAATCAAACCATACAACAATTACGCGACGATCTGGAGAGGGGGTATGGGGTTCGGATATTCGACGGTTCGGTCTATGCGGCGCGTATCCCAAAGCAACATGCCAGAGATTTTGATGATGTTGATTCTACGAAGATCGTCAGATTCATGCACACACATCTGCCCAGATCAAAACTTGATGGCGTCACCCATGCATACATCGTCGCGGACGATGATCATCTGGCGGTCGACCCGGAAAGATTGTTTGATGACATATATGGCGCAAAGGCTGATAATGCCGAGGAACCTGCCAGAAAAAAGCCGATCAGCGAGGTTGGGGTGGCTGGAATGGCAGGAGGGTTTAAAGCGGCTGGAGTAGTCGAAGAATCTGAATTTGCTGAATTTGCTGAATTGGCTAGAGTGGTTGAAGTAGTTGTACCTACAATGGATGTTGCAGAGGTCGGCGATATCAAAAATATTGGAGATATTGATATCAGCGATACAGATTCTGTTTTAAAGACGATAGAATCAACAATAAAGTCAGAAGAGCATGAAGAAATTGAGAGGATACGAAGAAAGGCGAAGAAAGATACGACGGAAGATCCTGATGAACAAAATGTGATTGCGGCAGAAGAGGCGATTGAAGAGGTTGCTCCAAGTCATAAGATCATCGCAGATGATGCAGAGCAAGGTATTCACGTAATTCTTGACCATTTCGCACGCAGAAGACAGAAAAAGATTTCAACAGGGAAACACACATCAGGCAGGCGTGCAGAGGTTCTGACACTGTCAAAGCGCGGCAGATATGTCAAGTACCGTGTGCCGGGCAGCAACGAGAAGCCGAGCGACATTGCACTTGCTCCAACAGTTCGTGCGGCGGCAATGCATACGGATGGCAAGGATTTTGTGATTCGGCAATCGGACATCCGGGAAAAGGTGCGACGCAGGCGTGTTGCAACCCTGATCAGTGTTGTTTTCGATGCAAGCGGTTCGATGAACGATCTCAAGAAGACGAGCGTCACAAAGAACGTGGTGCTTGCGCTGCTCCGTGATGCATACCAGCGCAGGGACCGGGTGTCGCTGGTCACCTACTCCGGCAGAAGCGCGGAAGTAGTTCTGCCGTTCACCTCGTCAGTGGAACTTGCACGGAAATATATCGACCATATCCCATTTGGAAGCACGACACCGCTCGCATCCGGACTCTTGCTGGGTCTGCAGGTCTTACAGGCTGAAAACAAGAAGGAACCGTCCGCGATACCAATACTTGCACTGATTACTGACGGAACTGCAAATATGCCAATGGATGTCGGAGGAAACATCGAGCGCGAGATCTCAAACATCTGCCGCCGTCTGGATGCAGGGCATGTTAATGTGCTCGTGATCGATATCAGCGAGGAAGGGGTGGAGCTTGCATCAGATATTGCAAACGCATGTAACGGCAGGTACTATCATCCATCGCAGATGAGCCAGCAGGCACTGTACAATGCGATCAAGCGCGAGCAGGAGAGCGCGATGGATGTGCGGGGCGAGGTGTTCTGAAAACCGCATTTTCATCAACGATGTGCGCACTGCGGAGAGGGGTCAGGCACGTTTGACCTTCACTTAAAAAAAGATTGTAATATCTGCCTTACTTGTTTTATGCGAAATTGTTTGCGGTAAGATGTGTAACCAAGAATAATGGAAAGAGAACCACTGGAATCGGTGGCGTGAAGTGGACAACACCAAACTCCAGTATGAACGCTGCTCTCAAATCATCCACCAAGAAGTAGAAAGCAACCCCGTTAATATAAGTTTATATTCCGAAGCATGGACCGACTAAAAAACACCCTTTGGGGGGGGGCTAACGATACACTTTTTTGTAAAAAAAGTCATGAGATGCGGGATATGGGCAAGAAACGCCCGTCTCGCATCTCATATATCCCGGTACTACCGGTCACACTTCGATCGTGTCAGCCGCAGCCTGCAGGATCATCAGCGCATCAAGCGAGGTTGCGCTGTAATCTCCATTCACATCTGCAACTTCATTCCATTCACCGGAGGCACACATCTCGAGCACAATCACGGCATCCGCCGTTGTGACTACACCATCACCATTCACATCGCCCTTGAGCGATGGTGATTGCGTCTCAAAGAGCTCATCCACCGGCAAATACATGAATTTGTCCTTGAGCTCCCGTTTGATCAACTTGAACGCCTTCTTCTCATCCGGCGTTGCAGTTCCTGCTTTGCACTTTTTTCTGAGTTCGAATAACTCGTCAAGGAAGACACCGTCCTTCACACGAACCGTGACGGATTCTCCTGTCGATGTTCTCGTGAAGGTGTAGACATAGTTCTCCTTCGTGAGATTCTTTGGGTCGGTTCCTTCCGGCATATCAACCGTGTAGTCTGCGGTCGAGTTGTTCAGGATGTATAGGAACGTTGCCTCATGTCCGTCGGACGGGTGAGCGCTTGTGATCTTAAGATCGCTCTGATCAACATCGCTCCGGACCTCTGATAGTGCAAACTGGGACGCCCTGAATGAAACCGCTACACAGAGGCAGAGTTCACCATCATCGTGACCTGCTGCTGCTCCCTCAATTGTGATGTTCACGGTCTCGCCACTCTCGCTGTCGTAGACAGGGAACGCGAGGTCTGTAAACTCCTCGCTCGCCTTAATCTCGATTAAGTCCGCAATCTTCGGGTGCGGCAGGAGCGCATCGCCATCGTATGCGTACGTCAGGTTGGCAAGTTCCATCTGCGGGATGAACGTCCCTGTGAAGAAGCCTTGACTAACCATGAACGGGACAACCAGAGCACGGGAGGTTGTGGACACGTCTTCAACGACCGCTCTCGTCTTAATATCCGGATGGAGTGTCTCGTTGTGGAATAAGAACGAGTAACGCACACCCGCAAGATCGAGCGCAGGTTCTTCGCCGCTTACGAATCTCAGCCTGAGATCGACCTGTTCTGCAAGCGACTCAGAGTCATTGATCCAGCCAACGATGTCGGTCTCGTTATCTGCCCCATGTGCGACAAGAACGACAGTCTCGTTAGCCGGGTTTGTGGAAAGCGCCCGCACCCGGTCAGCAAGAATCTCGCCAACGAGCCAGTGGTCATCGATCGCTCCGGTGAGCGTGATTGCGGCACTGGACTCAACCGGCACGAGTTCCTCTTCCTCATCTCCGCCCGGGTGTCCTGCGACAGCCACTCTTGAGATAAAGTACTTATCACCCCTCTGAACGACCGATCGCCTGACCTCTTTTCCGCTGGCAAACGTGATTCTGCCTGCACGCTCCTCGGTGCTGCTCATAACACCAATTTCGGATGCGCTATGTGCACCATGCCCGCCACTTGCGTCGTGTGCGCCCGGAAGCGAGTCCCGCAGTCCGAGCACATACTCAACCTCTGCAATGTGATCGCTGTTTGATGAGACAAAGAGCGGAACTGCGATTATATTCTCAACACCGTGGTTATCGAGCCTCCCGACAGCGGCGTTGATCGTCTCGCCGGGCACAAACTCAAGGAACCCGAGTTCCACCGGGTACGGCAGGTCAACGTTGTGGGCTGCCGCCCGAACCGGAGCGCACCATGTTTCGTCCGGGCTTCCGTGTGCAACGACAAGAATTCCCGTATCAAACTTGCTGTACGCAACCTCGGAATCGAATAGATCGCTTGCAGGCAGGTACATGAGCCGCGCCTTAAGCTCATCCTTGATCAGTTTGAACACCTTAAGCTCATCCGGTGTCGCAGTCTTTGCCCTGATCTTCTTTCTGAGTTCCAAGAACTCATCCGGGATGACACCATCCTTCACACGGACAGTAACAGAGTCTCCTGTCGATTTCCGGACAAAGGTGTAGACATAGTTCTCTGTTGAGAGGTTCGTTGTGTCTGTGCCCTCCGGCATTTCGACCACATAATCGTCGGTTGAGTTCTCCAGGATGTATAGGAACGTTGCCTCATGTCCGTCAGACGGATGAGCGCTTGTGATCTCAAGATCGCTTCGGGGCACACATCCCCAGATATCTGACAGTGCGAACTGAGACGCTCTCCACGATGCCGCAACAGATGGGCAGAGCTTACCACCATCATGCATTGCCGCAGCACCCTCGATTGCCAGATCAACGATCTCTCCGTTCCTGCCGTCGTAGACTGAGAATGATAGGTCAGATACCGCCTCGTAAACCGAGATATCGATCCACTCCGCAAAAGCCGGGTGTGTTGCGAGCGTCTTCTCGCTGTCATATATGTATGTGAGATTCGCAAGCAGCGCCGGAATCTTCGTATTCGTGTTGTAGCCAGGACTGAGGAACAGCGGCAAGACAACCGGCGTCGAGGTGGCTGATATATCTTCGATGACCGCTCTTGCTGCAAGATCCGGGTGGAGCGTCTCATTCAGTCTTGCAAGGGAATAGCGTGACCCCCCGATATCGAGATTATGGATGTATCTCAGCCTGAAAAGCGTCTGTTCTGCAAGCGACGCACCACTTTCATTCCATCCTGCAAATATCGCATCATTGTCGCTTACACCGTGCGAAATAGTAACAACGGTCTCGTTACATGGGTCTTCACTCAGGTCTGCGGCGTGATTGGCAAGAATACTGCTGATTATCCAGTGATCGTCCATTGCCGAGGTAAGAGTGATGTTTGCCGTGGTGTTGACCTGAACAAGGTCCTCATCGCCAGGAATTGCATCTCCCAGTCCGAGAATGTACTTAATCTCGCCGATGTGGTTACTGCTCGATGAGACAAAGAGCGGTACTGCGACAATCTCGCTCACACCGTGGTTGTTGAGTTTATCGACTGCATCCTCGATTGATTCACCCAAAACTCCCTCGAGGAACCCGAGTTCCGCCGGGTACGGCAGGTCAACGTTACCGGCTGCTGCTCGAACCGGGGCGCACCATGATTCGCTCGAACTGCCGTGTGCGATCAGGAGAACTCCAATATCTGACCGGGCGTGCTTGACCTCTGCATCGAATAGCTCGTCCATCGGCAGATACAGGAATCTTTCCTTGAGTTCATCTTTAATCAGTTTGAACGCTTTTTTCTCATCCGGTGTCGCAGTTAATGCTTTGCACTTTTTTCTAAGCTCAAATAGCTTATCCGGGATGACATTATCCTTCACACGGACCGTCACAGAGTCTCCTGTCGATTTACTCGTGAAGGTGTAGACATAGTTCTCCTTTGTGAGATTCTTTGGGTCTGTTCCTTCCGGCATCTCAATCGTGTAGTCTGCGGTTGAGTTATTCAGGATGTAGAGGAACGTTTCCTCATGTCCGTCAGACGGATGAGCGCTTGTGATTTTAAGATCGCTCCGGTCAACATCGCTCCGGACCTCTGAAAGCGCAAACTGGGACGCCCTCCACGAAACCGCCACGCATGGACAGAGTTTGCCACCCTCGTGACCTGCTACTGCCTCCTCGATTGTCAGTTCAACGATCTCTCCGTTCCTGCCGTCGTAGACTGAGAATGATAGATCGGATACTGCCTCGTAAACCGAGATATCGATCCACTCCGCAAGAGCCGGGTGCGTTGCGAGCGTGGTCTCGTTATCGTAGATGTATGTGAGATTCTCAAGCAGTGCCGGAATCTTTCTCTTTGTGTGGTAGCCCGGACTTAGGATACGTGGCAGGACAATTGGCGTCGAATCGATCGATATCTCTTCGACAACCGCTCTTACTGCAAGATCCGGGTGGAGCGTCTCGTTTAAGTTTATGAATGAATAACATACGCCCTTGATATCGAGGTTGTGGATATGCCTCAACCTGAGAAGCGTCTGTTCAGCAAGCGACGCACTGCTTTCATTCCATCCTGCAAATATCACCTCATCATCACTTACACCGTGTGAAACAAGTACAGCAGTCTCGTTACTTGGATCTTCGCCAAAGTCTGCGGCGTTATCAGCAAGAATACTGCTGATTATCCCGTGATCGTCCATTGCTGATGTGAGCGTGATGTTTGCCGTGGTGTTGACCTGAACAAGGTCATCCTCGCCAGGAATTGCATCTCCCAGTCCGAGAATGTACTCAATCTCGCTTATGTGGTTACTGCTCGATGAGACAAAGAGCGGTACTGCGACAATCTCGCTCACACCGTGGCTGTTGAGTTTATCGACTGCATCCTCGATTGATTCACCCGGAACATTCTCCAGGAACCCAAGTTCCACCGGATACGGCAGGCTCACGTTTGCGACGGTCGCGCGGACCGGTGCGCACCATGCCTCGCTCGAACTGCCGTGTGCGATTACGAGGATGCCGATCTCAGTCTGGTTGCTGTCTGAATCAATGCCGGTTATTGACTCCCCGGCATCGACATGCCAATTTGCTGAAGATGTGTCTGCACCCGCGATTCCCATGCAGGTGATCATTACTGCGAGCAAAATAACATTTACATTAATATATTGTTTTGTTATGTCTATATTCCTCCTGCTATTGCATCGAGTATATGTCCCGAGCGTTCAAGAGGTGGTAGTTAGGAATATAAATACTATACCCTAATAATGTTAGGTTTCAGCTCAAAAACCTAATAAAAGTAGGGTTCCATAAATTTCTCTGCGAAATGTCTATCAGACAGGAACCGGAGTATAAGAATCTCCATACCCAGCATTTCTCCAATATCCTTAAAAATATAACGTATGTGTTTAGCCGATGCGAAAACCACAGGATTTCACGGAATTTCACGATAATATTAGTGATATGTTCGTATTTTATATCCTGCCCCCACATGCTTTTTCGGGGGAATTCGTGTAATCTTGCGGTTACCTAAACGTACGAAAAAAGAAAAAGCAAGGGTCAGATGCGAAGCACCCTCACTCGCATCCGCCCAACGCTTTCACTCAAGCGCACTTTTACTTAAGTCTCCACCCGACTCAGTACCTGTGTGCCTGCCCAATTGGAAACCAGATTGCAATCATCGTCATACCCGCGCATGATGGCGTTCATAACAATCTTGTCTCCGCAGTAAAGAACGTCCCCGGTCCAGATCGTCTCAAACCGCATCAGCCCCATCACAGGAACGTCCCAGCAACCGGCGAACGATAACATTATGTTACCCCCTGCCGTGGATCCGATAATGCCGCTCATCTCTTCCCCGTCTTCCTCAACGGTCACAATCAACAAGGATCCATGTTGCTCAAAGGTCCAGTTCCCGCCTTCCTCTTGATAAGGGAGACCAAACTCAGAGGATAGCGCCCCTTCGGGGTCAGCGTAGAATGCCTCGTTTGTGCAGGTGTACTTGCCAGAGATATCGATTATATGGGTCGGCAAGTGGTTGGGATCAAAGTCTTCCCACGGGTCTTTGAGTGTTGTTACCCCATACACCGCAACCGACCAGCCGTGACCATCTCCGAGGATTATGTGCTTTCTGTCGATCACACCGGTTGGCACAATATCGAGATTGAGACCCGCAACGATGCCGCCGGAATCGATGTCAGCCACACCGACATGCCCGACAAAGTCGCCTGCCTTGGTGTACACATTTGCCCCATGTCCGCCGTGGTATGAGACATAGACAAGCCCGCTGTCAGTATCAACATCGACATCAAGCGGCATGAGAACTGCCTCTTCACAGCTCGGGTCGTGCGCCATGACGTGAGCAAGAGCTTCGGAGTAGCGTGTGCAGCCCGCAGGAAGCAGCGGCGCCTCCACAAACTCGCCGAGCCAGCTTCCATCATCCGGACTTAGCATTATAACACGCCAGTAATTCTCGTCCACCACGTAAAGCACATCGCCGTCCGGGTGCAGAGCCATTCCAAATGGTATCGATAACTCGCCTGCCGTTGGTGGGTCTGCCACCAGATCACGGGTGGGTTCGGCTGCTATGAATGTTCCCGCGGTCCAGACCTCTGTAAATTGCCATTCCGGTTCAAACTCGTACTCAAATTTGGTAATCATTCCACTACCGCCGCCCAGCATACCTGCAACCTTGCTCTCGGCAACATACAGATAGTGTTTATCATCTTCAGTCTCCGTGAAAATGCCTGTTGGAACCTGAAAACTCCGTTCGCCGTCTGTAATATTCTCTCCGGTTGTTGGATCGACTGTCAGCGAGGTGTTGTACGTAACAAGGTTGCACAACTCACTTCCGTTCATATCCAGGGAATAGACGCCAGATGAGGCCATATCCCAGTTTGGCATGGCAAATCCCAGCTGGCTATACCAGATGTGACCTGCATCGTCGAGTTTAAGGAACGATCCGCCTGTGTTGTTCAGGTTGGTAAGCTCCGCAAATTCGGTGCCGTCAATGTTTGCCGTCCGGATAGAAACCGGTGACCCGCCAAAGGAGACCGGGAGCATGTAGACTTTGCCGCTCTCGTCATGATCCATTCCCCAGATACTGAGCAGTTCGATCTGATCAGGGAATGAGAGCGTCTGGTTGCCTGTGGAATCGTATACAATAACCTGCCCTGAACTGGAATACGTCATGGCGGATGTCGCCACGTAGATGTTTCCGTCTGCATCCACATCGATCCCTGTTACCATCATGCCCACACCGAGGAGGGCACTGGTATCTGCCACAACGCAGCACTCAGGAGCAGGGTCAAGCGAAGAGACATCATACATGACAACCCCGTTAACGCCTCCGGTGAAACTCGTAACGCTCACATAGAGGTTGGTTCCAACAATGTCCACGTCTCCGGGCGCGGAGTTTGCAGGTATCGCAAGTTCCACTCCTGCCAGCGTCATATCCGCGGCGTTGTAGACGAGAATCTTCGCTTCACCCATCGGGTCCGTCTCAGATACGAAGAGGTGCGTTCCCGAGACGTCCAGTCCTGCGGGCGCTGTGAATGTTGAAGCGTTCGCCTCAGCCAGCAGTAGTCCTGCGGAATCGTACTTCAAAATCCTGCACGGAAGTGCCATGTTGTGGTGCGTGGGTCCGCCCACGATGTAGATGCTGCCGTCCGCATCAACTGCCACTTGCTGCGAACCGATCTCAGTCTCGTCGGCGGGAACCGCGAGAAGGGGGCTGGCTGTTGTGCCGTCGTCGCTCACATTCCACACCGACACGACTTCCGGGTTGGCTGCGAGATAGAGTTTCTCGCCGTCGGTGGTGAGACCGGCTGGCATCTCAATCTCGCCTACGAGCGTATCACCTTCGCTCCCATAGCGGGCGATGAATGTGCCATTCATGTCAAAGATGTTCAACCGGCTGGTGCCGGCGTCAGTTACGGCGATCATGTCGCCGATTGCAACCACGTCGGCGGGCATCAAGAGTTGCCCCCCGCCAAGAGCGTCCGGGATCAGCTTGTTCTCGAACTCCGAAACAATCGATTGTGGCTGTGTCGTTGCACCTGCGATTCCCACGCAGGCGAAGATTGCTGCAATTAGGACTATACTTACGAGACTTACAGTAGCATATCGTTTCATTATGTTTGGTCCCCTCCAGTGTTGTTGTGCCCGGAAATGGGTGTTTCCGAGCAAATCCGTAGTGGTTGTTAGGTGTACAAGTAATCTGCCCTAACAATGTTTGGTTTTGGATAAAAACCTAAAAAATGTAATTGTCAATTGGATGTGCAACAGCATGCAAGACGTGGAGGCAGAGATCAATAACGCGCTTTCTCGTCTTCGCGTTGAATTGGCTCTTCGACAATTCGCGAGTGCAAACATTTCGTAGATGAATCCTGCCTGTGTGGCATTAAGTGCGTATGGATCACGAATTGCACGAATAAACGAATTTCACAAATGCTAAACCTGAATAAATTTGTGTCATTTGTCCATTTGTCCATTTGTCCATTTGTGATAAAAACTGTTAGAAATATACCAAATTCTCGATAAACTCTTTAAAACTAGAGTGGTGGAATTTTGGCTCTATGGTAATTCGAGTTACAAGCATCTCGCAAGATGAATTGTGCCTGTGGGCATTGGAGGCGTAGAGATCACGAATGACA
>CBDUQO010000033.1:0-14957 GCA_965369365.1 uncultured Methanosarcinales archaeon | reverse complement strand
TATGAACAAGGATAATTGCATTTTTCTCATGTTTTAACCAGCGAATTTTTTCGATCATATAATCTGCTTTTTGGCACGCATTGTTTATAAAACGACTTGGGCGACACCGGGTTCATGCCTCGCAAGCATCCGGGGTGGCATAACAACGCAATACATGTTTGGCTAACTAACCACAACATTTCTGTGTTAATCTCGTGAAATCTCGTGGTTTTTTCACTTCAGCTAAACACATACACAACGCAATCATCACGAGCAACATACACGAGAACCACTACTAAACAAAACCCACTCACAATCTCTTTTCCCACTTCGCAAGTTCCAGCACCTCTGAAAGCGATTTGCCTCGCTCTATCTCCGCTCGTATCCGAAGCTCTGTCTTGTAAACCTCTTTCGCTCTCCTTGCAATCTCATAAGCCCTTTCCTTCGGAATCACAACCACACCGCTATCATCGCCAACAATATAATCGCCCGCCCTCACGATCTGACCACCACACCTTATCTCCACGCCGATCTCCCCATACCCTTTTGGCTCGCCGGCGTTTGGTACAATCGCACGCGCAAAAACAGGGTAATTAAACTTCCGTATCTCATCCACATCCCTCACCGCGCCATCGATCACGACGCCCGCAACTTTTCGGTTCATGCAGCTGAGCGTCGCAAGTTCCCCCCATGGCGCAATATCCGCGCGTCCATTGTCAATCACAATCACGTCACCCTCGCAAGCTCGGTCGATCGCTTCGATCGGCTTTGCCCAGTCACCGGAAAGCGTCTGCACGGTGATCGCCCGACCTACCGTCTTAAGACCCGGGCATATCGATATAATCCCGCTCATCGCACCTTTGCGATGCATCGCATCCGAGATGTTCGGCGTCGATACTTGCAAGAGCAGTTTAATCGTTCTCTCGTCAGTCGGCTCCTTCCGAATCGGCTCGGATGACGCGGGTCTATGATCAATTGCATCGCGGACCCTGGCAGCCGCAGAGGCTGCATCGTCCGAACGCGTGATTGCTCCGCCGACGATGATGATGTCAGCACCGATCGATGCTGCACGTGAGGCAGTCTCCGGGTCAAGCCCGCCAGCAACCGCAACCCCGATTTCCACGGCATCTACCACTTCCCGAAGAGTGTCCAGCGCGTCTGCACCCTTCATCTGCTGATCAATCCCTGCATGGGCGCAGATCCAGTCGATCCCCTGCGCTTCGAGTTCTTTTGCCCGGCTGGCAGGATCAGCCACAGACAGGAGATCAGCCATCAGCGCAACACCGTATTTTCTTGCTGACCTGACTGCATCTCCGATCGTCGAATCGTCTGCACTGCCAAGGATTGCAACGATGTCAGCGCCCGATTTTGCAGCCATCTCGACCTCGATTGCTCCGGTGTCCATAGTCTTCATGTCGGCAACGATGCTATGATCCGGAAACGCGCTTTTGATGGCACGTACCGCAGCCATACCCTCACTCTTGATGAGCGGTGTCCCGACCTCGATTAAGTCGATGTATTCGATGGTTTCTCTCGCGATGTCTATCGCACGGTCGGTTTCCAGCAGATCAAGTGCGAGCTGGAGTTTTTTGCGAGACATGTGTTTCTTTTGGGTGTGGTGGGGATAAAGCATACCACAATATCAACATAAAACTATTGGGAAGTGGTCGCTAAAAAGAGGTTATATCTATTCATCGAAAAACCCATTTTTGCGCTCTACATAGCTGCAAGATATTGATACATGGTATGCCAATGTCTTTGCAAACATCAGGAATATGTGGTCTCTCCGGGCGGTTGGTTGGCTTTTCTCCCGTTATCACCGTACAACCGTCGACTTTAGCCAATGCAATAACAAAAGGGTCTGCGCCCGACCGATTTTTCCGGGTATCGATGAGTTTCTTGTGGTCTCTGAGAATTTCGATCACTGCGAGCTGTATTTTTTCATCTGTTGAGGCAAACACGCTTTCATGGTTTTTAGCCCATTCATATACAGTATCTTCTTTCTTTTCCAACTCATAGAGGACTTCTTCCGTTGCTATCAGTTGACCGTTATCGATCGATCCTTCAAATCGCGCCCAGAACCCGGGGCACGACATCAGGAGGAAAACCGCGAACCCATGCATCAAGGATAGCGCTTGTATCGATGCTGTATTTCAAAACAGCCCCCCGAATCTAACCGGTTTTGACATTATTTTATCTTCAACTTTGGGTAGATGCTTCAACTTGATTTCGAGATAGTCGGACAGATCACTTGAAGTGATTTTTTCCTGATAATAACTATCAAGCACAAGTTTTACAAACGCGCGTCCTACACGGCTGATAGCTTTTGTATCGGGGGGCACGAAGCCACCACCTGATTTTTTGTTAATTGTTTCATATTGTTTGTGGAATCCATCGCGCTTAATTTTATAAAATGGTTTAGTGGTGAGTCCACAGATAAGGAGACGACGAAGAACAACCTCAACACTGACTTTGAATCGTTTTGCAAGAGCAGATAACTCGTCATCAGACCAATCATTCACATTGGATCTTTGGATAACTGTATCGTCGTTTAAAAGCTCCTGTTCTGGTATTAACGCAGCACCAGCTACGTGATTGCAAAAAACTTCAATCCTTCGGTTTTCAGGAGGTAGATCATGATCCTCGTTCAAATCGCAGATGCCGCCCTCTTTTAGCATAATGTGAGCAAATTCATGTAAAAGTGTAAAAACTCGCCCATTGGGGGTATCTGCGCCGTTTAATAAAATCACTGGCAACGAAAATTCGTTTATTGAAAAACCACGCATTTCTGCGACGTCCACACCAGTTGATTGAAAAACTAACACCCCGGAACCTTCAATAGCCGCTCGCCATAAGTTAAATGCACCATATTTACCAGATGCTTTCTTTTGTTTTTCAGCATCCACCTTTAAGATGCTGCGAATCTTGCTGCCAACCTTTTCAGGATCGTCGGTTATACTTATTTTGTGTTCAAATCCTGGAGATTCGCCGTACAAGTCTTCTATCAGGTTTAATGCCACTTGCCTACGATAAATTGCCTGCCGAATCTCAAAATTAAGTTGAACCGGTTGTTGGAATCCAATGCTACCCGGAATTCTGCGAAAATCGCGCAATGGCTGGAAATCTGTCGGTTTTTCATCCGGATAAAAGACTGCTATGGGTCGTTTGTACAGTTGCCCCAATTTACGAAGCTGTTTAATAGTTGGGCGACCTACACCACCTTCCCAGTCTTCCAATCTCTGCAACTTAATCCCCAATTTATGTGCGACATCTGCTTTCGTAAATCCCGCACTCTCTCTTGCCCATATCACGAGATCAGGTTTAACGATCGCCTCAATTCGTTTACTCATTTCACACCACCCCCTTCACATTCTCATTTAATATTCCCATACACACACTCACAGGCTAATAATCAGCTCTCCCTCGCTCTGGTACTCGAGAAACAGCTCTGCAACGACATGTGACTCGATCATCTCGATTTCAGGTATCAGCTCAGACGCCTCCATCCCGATAATATCGGCAGCAAGCTGGCAGCACTTGAACTCCACCCCAAGTTCGATGCACTCCTCAATCTTCGTGTCATACACAGGTGCGCCGCGGTGCTTTCCTTCCTTTCCGAGAATGACCCCCATCGGTCCCCATAAGATCACTATAACCTCAAGCCCCTTCTTCCGGTAGTATTTTGCAAAACGCAGGGTCTCAAGCGGGCTTGTGCTCTCATAGACCATGTTCTTTAAGAGTAACAGAACTCGTTTAACTTCCGCCATCGCCATTCTTTTCCTTTATCGCGGCGTGTGCTGCAGCGAGTATTGCTGCATGTACCCTGAATGGCGAGCAACTGACATAATCAAGCCCGGTGCGGTGGCAAAACTCAACTGACGCGGGGTTACCGCCATGTTCGCCGCATATCCCAATCTTAAGATCCGGTTTTGTGCTGCGCCCCTTCCGGACACCCATCTCGATCAATTTTCCAACCCCCTCCTGGTCAATTGTCACGAATGGGTCCGACTCGAGAATACCCTCTTTTATATAAAACGGCAGGAACTTCCCGATATCATCCCTTGAGAATCCAAAGGTCATCTGGGTCAGGTCATTCGTCCCGAAACTGAAGAATTCCGCCTCTTCTGCAATCTCATCAGCGGTGACCACAGCTCTCGGGATCTCGATCATTGTCCCGACCAGATATTCAATATCCGTGCCGTAACGCGCAATCACCTCATCTGCGGTCTTGATGAGCCGTTCCTTTGTGAATTTAAGCTCGTTTATGTGCCCGACAAGCGGGATCATGACCTCAGGGATGACTTTGTGCCCATCTCTTGCAAGCTCAGCCGCCGCTTCAAAGATCGCCTGCACCTGCATCGCGTAAATCTCCGGGTACGTGATCCCAAGTCTACATCCCCGGTGCCCGAGCATCGGATTGGTCTCGTGCAGGCTTTGCATGATGCCTTTCAGCTCGTCTATCCCGATATTCATGCATGCGGCGGTCTCTTCGACCTCTTTCTCGGTGTTTGGGAGAAATTCGTGAAGTGGTGGGTCAAGCAGCCTTATTGTGACTGGAAGATCCTTCATGACTTCAAATATCTCTTTGAAATCCTCTTTTTGCATCGGCAGGAGTTTTTTGAGGGATTTCTTTCTTGCGTCCTCACTTCCCGCAAGTATCATCTGCTGCACGATCGGAAGCCGGTCCACACCAAAGAACATGTGCTCGGTCCTGCAGAGACCGATACCCTCTGCGCCGAAGTCTCTTGCGACCTGACTATCATGCACCGTGTCCGCGTTCGTGCGAACACCAAGTCTCTTCGCATCTGTCGCCCATCGCATGATCGTTTCGAAGTCGCTGGTCATCTCCGGGTCGATTAAGTCGGTTTTGCCAAGAATAACTTCCCCGGCATCCCCACTCACGTTCAGCGTGATGTAATCGCCCTCATTCACTACGATATCTCCCGCCGTGAAGCGGTTTGCCTCTATGTCCACATCGATGTCGTTGCATCCGACGACGCAGCACCTGCCCATACCCCGTCCAACGATTGCAGCATGGCTCGTCATCCCGCCGCGTGCGGTGAGTATTCCCTGCGAGGCGTGCATCCCGCCAACATCGTCAGGTGATGTCTCAAGACGCACCAGAACCACATCTTCACCTCGTCCAGCGCATTCCAGTGCTCTGTGGGATGAGAAGACCACTCTTCCGACCGCGGCACCCGGCGATGCGGGTAATCCACTCGCGATCACATTCACAACTGCCGTTGGGTCAACCCTCTTGTGGAGGAGCTGGTCAACCCGATTCGGATTGATGCGGAGAACCGCCAGATCCCGGTCAATCAAGCCCTCGTCAACCAAGTCCACGACGATCTTCACCCCCGCCTGGATGGTTCGCTTAGCCCCCCTTGTCTGGAGAATGTAGAGCTTACCTGATTCGATTGTGAACTCCACGTCCTGGACCTCGCGGTAGTGCTTCTCAAGCCGGTCGCGCACGACTTCAAGCTCCTCATATATCTCGGGTAGTTCGCTCTTTAATTGACTAAAAGTATGAGGAGTCCTGAGACCTGCAACGACGTCTTCCCCCTGAGCGTTCATCAGATATTCACCATAAAACTCGTTTGCGCCCGTTGCAACGTCTCTTGTGAAACAGACGCCGGTTCCTGAATCATCCCCCATATTCCCAAAGACCATCATCTGGATATTCACCGCGGTACCAAGGTCGTGTGAGATATTATTAAGATTTCTGTACGTTATTGCCCGGTCCGTGTTCCATGATCCGAATACAGCATCGATCGTCATTTTTAACTGTTCTCGTGGGTCGGCAGGGAACTCTATGCCAGTATTCGCTATTATTAAGTCCTTGTATTTCGATACAAGATCTTTGAGGTCGTTTGAATCGAGGTCTGTGTCAAGTTCGGTATTGCGGAGTTTCTTCTTTGCTTCGAGAATTTGCTCAAACTTGCTGTGTTCTATCCCCAAAACGACGTTTCCGAACATCTGCACGAACCTTCGATATGAATCGTACACGAAACGCTTATTTCCAGTCTTCTTTATGATTGCTGCCACGCTTTTGTCGTTCAAACCGATATTCAGCACGGTATCCATCATTCCGGGCATCGAGAAGACTGCACCCGAACGTACCGAGAGGAGCATCGGGTTCTTTGCGTCGCCGAACCCCTTTTCTGCAATCAGCTCCAGACGGGCAAGATTTTCAGCGATCACATCTTCCAGACCATCCGGATACGCACCATCGTTTGCGTAGTAGTATTTGCAGGCTTCGGTGGAAATTGTGAACCCTGGCGGCACCATAATGCCGATATTCGTCATCTCCGCAAGATTTGCGCCTTTCCCCCCAAGGAGATTCTTCATCTCTACACTGCCCTCGGCTTTCCCGTCGCCAAAGAAATAGACGTATTTTTTTGGTGCGTTATCCATGTTGCTTCCGTCCTCTATAAACTCTAAATCGCATATCGGATTTGAAGTGTGCATTCCGCTTTACATTTTCACATGTTAAAGTTTGTGTTTTTGGCGGTGTAGCACCAACCCGTTGGCTGCGCTTTAACCAACTCAGGTCGTCGAAACAAACGTGGCGATTACACGGGGAGTGTGGTTAGCTGGATCCACTGCCGCACGCGGTGGCGGGATATGTTATGCTACAAAGATGGGGGGAACGTCCCTTCGCGTTTTTTTGTCTCGTGCAGCCGCATCCTTCGGGCTAATCAACATGCGATATTGCTCGTCAAGATGTCTGCCGCTGATGTGGTGCTGGGTATATGAAAAGCCAAACCTATGTAAAATCTGCCAGCGAGTGTGGCAATCATGACTCTGTTATGACATAACCCATCCCGGGTGGCGCGATAACAAATATATACTACAACAGTATATCAACAACAGATGACCGACTCGAACAAATCCGATCTCGATTATAAAAGGCTTGGTCTTATGGCTGGGCTGGAGATTCATCAGCAACTCGATACTACGTGCAAGCTCTTTTGTAACTGCCCGACGATGCTTCGGGATACGCGCGAATCAACTTACGAGTTTTTCAGATACCTGCGACCAACCAGAAGCGAGATGGGGGAGACTGATCAGGCAGCGCTTGATGAGGCAAAAGTTATCCGCAAATTCATATACAAAGCATATCCGAGCACCTGTCTGGTCGAGAACGATGAAGAGCCGCCTCGCGAGTTAAATGAGGAAGCAATCGATATCACACTCACGACCGCTAAACTGCTGAATATGCAACCTGTTGACGAGATCCATATCATGCGTAAGCTCGTGATCGATGGCTCGAACACATCAGGATTCCAGCGCACATCGCTCGTTGCAACCGGCGGGTACTTTGAGACATCATACGGCAGGGTCGGCGTTGATGTGCTCTGCCTTGAGGAGGAGGCTTGCCAGCGGGTCAAGGAGCAGGAGGGTGCGGTTGTATTCTCGCTCGACCGCCTCGGCATCCCATTAGTCGAGATCTGCACCGCTCCGGACATCGTGACGCCGGCACATGCGAGAGAAGCAGCCGAGCACATTGGCATGATCCTGCGCTCGACCGGGTGTGTAAAGCGGGGGATAGGCACGATCCGGCAGGACGTTAACATCTCGATTGCAGACGGTGCAAGAGTTGAGGTTAAGGGCGTGCAGGAGCTTGACCTGATAGAGACGATCGTGGAACTGGAGGCATTCAGGCAGGTTCGGCTACTTGAGATCAGGGACGAACTACGCGGGCGCGGAGCATCGGTTGGTGAGGTTACAGACGTAACGCATGTTTTTAGGGGCACAAAGTCTGCGGTCGTTAAGAAGAAGATGGGGTGTGTGCTTGCCCTTCGTCTTTGTGGATTTGCAGGCATGGCAGGTGCTGAAATTCAGCCGGACCGCCGTCTCGGATCCGAATTTTCAGACCGGGCAAAGAAAGCGGGAGTCGGAGGCATATTCCACACAGATGAACTGCCCGGCTACGGGATCACCGAGACGGAGGTTGAGACGTTGCGAACCAGTGTTGGTGCGGAGGCTGGCGATTGCGTTGTCATTGTCGCTGATGCGCACGACCGGGCATTAAATGCGATGCAGGCAGTCATTCTACGGGCAGAGCAGGCACTCACCGGGGTTCCGGAAGAGACGCGAAAGATGCTGCCAGCCGGCACCACCGCATTCCTGCGACCTCTTCCGGGCGCTGCGCGGATGTATCCGGAAACCGATGTGCCCCCTGTGCCAATCAATGGCAGAATCGATAAAATAACCACTCCTGAACTATTATCAGAGAGAAAGGAGCGTTATGGTATGGAATACAATCTTTCGGCTGATCTGGCTCGGCAGATTGTATATTCGAGGCGTCTGGCGCTCTTTGATACTATTATGGATTCGGTGAGCGTGGATGGTTCTCTGGTGGTGCGAACCCTGACTGCAACCCTGACCGAACTTAAAAAAGAAGGCGTCCCAATCGAACAATTACAAGATGGTAATTTTTTGGAGATGTTTGGCTTGATATCGGATGGTAAAGTTGCGAAAGAAGGCGTCATCGACATATTACGCCTGCTTGCAGAGTATCCGGACCGTTCGGCAGAAGACGCGGCAGCAAGTATAGGTCTTGCCTGCGTGGATGAGAAACAGACCGAGGACGTGGTTGTAAGGGTGGTTGCAGAGCGGCGTGAGCTCGTGCGTGAGCGGGGGATGGGTGCACTCGGTCCGTTGATGGGCGTGGTGATGCAGGAACTGCGTGGCAAGGCGGACGGCAAGTTAATCAGCAAGATACTTACAGAAAAGATCAGGAGTTATCATGATTAACGTGAATAGGTACCGGTGTGGATACTGCGGTGCATGTGTCGCTGTCTGCCCGGTCGGCGCAATCGAACTTGTGGAGACGTGGATCGAGGTCGCGGATGACTGCACCGAATGCGGGGCATGTGTGAGCGTATGTCCGATCGGAGCGATCGAGGTGCCGCAATGATTACTAAAACTGATAAATACGACATCGTTGTTGTTGGCGCGGGACCTGCCGGATCAATCACTGCAAAGACTGCTGCTGCACGCGGGTGCAATGTATTGATGATCGAAAAGCGGCAGGAAATTGGAGATCCGGTCAGGTGTGCGGAGGGCGTTGCGAAACCTCAGCTTAAAGAGCATATACAACCGGATGAGCGGTGGATCGCAGCCGAGGTCAAAGGTTCACGAATATATGCCCCTGACGGTACCTGTGTTGAGCTGTCGGAAGATGTTTCAGGCGCGGAGGTTGGATACACGCTTGAACGCAAGCTATTTGACCGTGCGCTTGCCCGCGAGGCGGCACTCGCCGGAGTAGAGATACGCGTCAAGACACGAGCGACAGGAGTGATCCGAGAGGGCGGATATGTCAAAGGCATCACGGCTACGCACCTTGGCGAGGCGTTTGAGGTTCGTGCGGATATCGTGATCGGCGCAGACGGCGTTGAATCCAAGGTCGGGCGGTGGGCAGGCATCGACACCACACTTCAGCCATCAGACCTTGAGACCGGTGCGCAGTTCCTTGTAGCGGATATTGACGTCGATCCGGATTACTGTGAATTTCATCTTGGAAACACGATAGCACCATCCGGATACCTGTGGGTCTTTCCAAAGGGGAATCGGTCTGCAAACATCGGGCTTGCGATTAGCGGCGAGGTATGCGGACAGGGGAAACGCCCGATTGAGATGTTACGGGATTTTGTCGAAGAACGGTATCCAAATGGCAGTATCATTGAAATCGTGGTCGGCGGCGTGCCGGCATCCGGACCGCTTGATGAGATGGTTACGGACGGCTTGATGCTGGTCGGTGATGCGGCTCGCCAGTCAGATCCACTCACCGGTGGCGGGATTGTTAACGCGATGGACGCGGGAAAAATTGCCGGAGAGGTCGCTGCACAGGCGATTTCGGAAGGGAACGTCTCAAAAGCGAGACTGTTGGAATACGAAACCACCTGGAGAGCGCGGCACGGCAAACGACTGAAGAGGTCGCTTTCTGTAAAGAACCATTTCGTGCCGATGAACGACCGCGACCTGAATAAACTCGTGCACTCTGTCGATGGTGTCGATTTAAGTACGCTGAGCCTGTTTGAGATGCTGGGAACACTGATTCGCAAAAACCCAAAGATGCTATTTAGTCTGCGAAAACTGTTTATATAAATAAGATATCCTGCTACACCCGCAGCCCCCGAACCAGCGCAACAAAGAGCCCACCGATTACAATATCCGCAGTCGATCCCGGGTTCACCTTTTCACGGATCAACTCCCTGTCAAATTCATGGACTCCTGGTTTTATCGAATCAAGATCCTTGTTGCCTGTAATGAGCATTGACGCGTGCTTGCTGACCTCAATCGACTTCCTCCATCCGAATTTCGTCCGGATAAATGTGTCAGGAGTCTCTGCAAGCATCTGCAAAAACGTGCACACGATGGCATCATTGATACTCATCTTCATCTTACCTGCTTTCTCTGCGATCCGATCAGCACACTCAAATGTCCGCGTAAACCCGTTTACCCATTCATTTGCGATCAGATCATGATCAACAGAGAGTTCCATCAGATCAAAAAGTCGAATATCTTCTTTCAGGATTCTGGCGACGGATTCCGAGTCTTCAAGGTCGATCTCCGGAACTGTATCCACACGAACGCCTGCAACCGAAAACGCACGGTAGAATTCGGCAGCATCCTCTGCGGTGGTATCAAAAACGATTTCAGAAACACGCCTGCCGCTTCCGGCAGCCATCAGCAACGGAATCAGCAGAACGAACGCGCCGAAGTGCGTGTTTCCCCCGTGCTGCCACCGTAGTGATTCCTTTGCTGCCGCGTGTATCAGCGCGCCGACACCACTTTCGGATCTTGCCGCGTCTTCAAGTGCTGGATACGTCCCGATTGCGGACGCGAGGAAGTGCTCGAAGATCGTGTCAGGATAATCGTGGTCACGGTCTACGTTGCCCGGTTTCGGGGATGCAGAGACCTCAAGAACCATTGCGAGTTGTGCGCAGCGTGCAAGGTAAGATGGATCAAAGTCCCCATCGAACGATCCTGTCAGATTCTTCGCAGAGTTTGTTTCCATCGATTCCACGTTGTTTCAGGAAGCGTTAAACTTTGGGTAGCTCGAAGTTGGTCTTTCGAGTAGAGTGGGTGGCTCGTGGAGGGCTTACGGATACACGAACCGGGACTGCTATATTACGCGATGTTGGCGCCCCGGTTCTTAAGAAGTGCAGAGAACTGCCAGAAAAGCGTTTCCACAGCTCAACGAATGGTGCGCTAAGGGTCTGTGGGCACCATCCTGCTTTCATGGTTCGGTCGGTCATGGCTGGGAGGTTGCGGAGATGTACATACAGAATAGGGGGAATGCGAAGCATCGCCGACGGCAAACCGAATGCAGGGGGCGCGATTGTACTGGCTCCGTACTTAAGTCCGGGGTTTGGTGACTTCGTCGAACATGCGTTTTCATGTAGCCATATGTTAAATCTTAACCCATGCAGCCTTTGAATCTTGAAACATAGGCACGTATATTACTTTTAAGAGATTTAAGTTAATAATCCCTCACAAATTTTCTTACAGCCCATCTTTCTTCTAATTCTTGATTAGGCCAAAGATCGCTTTTTTCCTGTCGCTGTATCCTTTTATCAATAGTACATATATAATGCACTCTTTCTTCTGTTAGATCGATAGCTGAAGATATCTCCTCAGTGGACGGCCAGCTGATTGTATCAAAAGGTGAACCGACTGTGTAAGGCATAGGATGTTTAGTTTTACCACAAAGCCAATCGTATATTTGTTTTTTATCACATTTTTCTCGCCATTTCTTTATAGAAATTTGACTAATTAATATTAGAATAATTCCCACAATCACCCCCACAATCACGTCGGCGGCCACGTTATCCACCAGCCATGAGCCAAAGTCTTTCAAAGTTTGAGTGTTCAACCACTGTGGAATCCACACCATAATGTGTTAACTTATTGACAGAGAACATTATATTTTCCATAAGTTTGTGTCTCCTTTGTCGTTAGTTACCAAAATAAAATCATAAAAAACACGCATGACCTGCTTCGCAGTGCTTATACTGTCGATGAAAAAGTGGTTTTCAGAATTGTGGCTAACGCTACTGTTTTTGAGACTTTTACGTACCAAGCCTCCTGCATCCATACCGTGATGCCTCGGCGCTTCAGCCCGAGGTACGTCACGTTGCTTCGAAGTTGTTACTGATACTCAAGTTTCGAATATCAGAAAACATAAGAGCCAGAATCAGGGCACCAGCCAAATCAACAGTCCCCGCGAACCAAAGTAATTATGTGCTGCCCGAACCATAATCAATACCAATAAACGCGAGGTAATCATTTGATATCAATCGGAGAAGCTCTAATCGGCGAGGCGCCAGAACTCGCACACGTTGACCTGATGATCGGGGACAAAGACGGTCCGGTCGGGCAGGCGTTCGCAACCGGGATGACCCAGATGTCAGAAGGGCACACACCCCTGCTCGCAGTCATCCGCCCGAATCTGCTCACAAAACCGGCAACCCTGATCGTGCCAAAGGTGACGGTGAAGAATATGGATCAGGCTGCGCTCATATTTGGTCCTGCGCAGGCTGCTGTTGCAAAGGCGATCGCGGATGCGGTCGAAGCGGGAATCGTCCCGAAAGAACAGACAGAAGAACTTGTGATCGTTGCAAGCGTCTTCATCCACCCGCAAGCCGCGGATTACAATCGGATATACAGGTATAACTACGGAGCAACGAAACTGGCGCTCGAACGTGCAATGAGCGGGTTTCCAGGGATCGATACTGTGCTCAAAGAGAAGGATCGCGGAACACATGCGATTATGGGCTTCAAGATTTCACGTTTGTGGGATCCACCATATCTCCAGGTCGCTCTCGACAATCCGAACATTGATCAGATACTCGGGGTCATAAAGTCGCTGCCAGATAGCGATCACCTCATCCTTGAGGCGGGCACCCCGCTGATCAAGCGGTACGGCGTCGATGTGATCTCAAAAATCAGGGAGGTTGCGCCAAATGCGTTCATCGTCGCTGACTTAAAGACGCTTGACACCGGCAATCTCGAAGCGCGCATGGTTGCTGATGCGACCGCCGACGCGGTCGTGGTATCTGCGCTTGCGCCGATCTCAACAATCGACAAGGTGATTGAGGAAGCGCACAAGACCGGGATCTACGCAGTGATAGACACCCTGAATCTGCCCGACCCGATGCCGATGCTAAGAGCGCTAAAAGTACTTCCTGATGTCGTGGAACTGCACCGCGCAATCGATGTCGAAGAGACCGAATACCAGTGGGGCAGCATCCCTGCGATCAATGCGCTTGCAGAGAAACAGTCTAAGAATATGTTGATCGCGGTTGCAGGTGGCGTCCGGGTGGATAATATTAACGATGCGCTGGGTGTGGGAGCCGACATTCTTGTGGTCGGACGTGCGATCACGAATGCAAAGGACGTGTACCAGACTGCCGAGATGTTCATAGAAGGACTTGCAAAAGATGAGACGGACCAGTTCAGGGTGATGACCGACTTCTGAACTTCGATATATAGTAGGATATTTTACAACACTCTGTGAACTGTTGGCTTCCATGGATCCCATCGTGGAATATGGTGGGATCCTGGCACCGCGTCTGGCTCGCCACATCCTTGTCTTGCAGGTATGCCGCAACCAGATAGTCCGGTCAGACAGGCATAGCAGTTTTGAAAACCACGAAAGTCCATTAGAATCAGAGACTGTCACATCATCTGGTGCTACAGAAGATTTCATGAATCGGTTTAAGTGAGTTGTTAGGTAAAATCTGTGTAATCCGTGTTCATCTGTGGCTAAAAGCTTTTATTAGCCACAGATTTCACAGATGGACACAGATTAAATGTTATTTGTCAAAGAGCGAGATTCATTCAAGAGATTTCATATTATATTTGAGCTCATCCGTCTGCACAACCGTGTCACTCAACCGCTGCGTAATAGTATTCCCCGCTTGCTTTCTGTTCCCGGTCCAGCCGCGATCCTCGTTCATTGATCCTTGGTCGCTTTGTCTCCTCATCGCGTCTGAACGTGATGTTTAAATTCGCAAGGAACCTGTTCATCCCCTCGCGCAGGTCAAAGGGTCCGAAGACCTCACCATGTACGGCAGGCTCCCCCTCAAAGACCAGCAGCCGATCGCTCAGAAGATCGACCATGTAGATGTCGTGATCAATCACGATCGCGGTCACATGCCGGTTCTCAGTAAACCGCCTGATCGCGGTACACGCAGAGACCCGCTGCTCGACATCGAGGTGTGCGGACGGCTCATCCAGGATGTACAGGTCAGCATCCCTTGAGAGACAGGCTGCGATTGCGACCCGCTGGAGTTCCCCGCCGCTGAGGTCGGAGATCTCTCGTTCCATCAGGTACTTTAGCTGGAGCGGATTTGTAATCTCGGTCTCATAATAACTGGTATCAACGTTGCGCGTGATGATTCTGAGGAAATCGTGGACACGGAGATCCGAATCCGGTTTTATGTACTGCGGCTTGTACGAAATCTTGATATCGGCGGATATCTCCCCGGTTGTCGGTGTAGCCACTCCGGCGAGCAGTTTTGCAAACGTACTCTTGCCGATCCCGTTTGGACCTACTGCGCCGACGACCTCACCAACGCGCATCTCGCCACCAGCCACGTCAAGCGAAAACACGTCGTACGCCTTCGTAAATCCGGAAAACTCGAAGAGTATTGGGATGTTCTTCGCCGACCTCGGCGCATGTACCTCAAAATCGATCGCAGTTGGTCTGATCCGCACGTTCTCCTCTGGCAGAAACCCGCGCAGATACTGGTTGATCGCCTGCCGCACGCCTTTCGGGTGCGTGATCACGCCAAACCCACCCGGTTCGCCATACCCGACATGCACGACATCAGCGAGCAGATCAAGGATTGCAAGATCGTGCTCAACGACCATTACGGCACTGTGCGCTGCAAGCTCTTTGATCATGACCGCCGCGCGGATACGCTGGTGAATATCGAGATACGGGCTTATCTCATCAAAGAAAT
>CBDUQO010000032.1:0-14974 GCA_965369365.1 uncultured Methanosarcinales archaeon | reverse complement strand
TAATAACGAATTAACCGGCAACGTTGCATATTCGAATGAATACGGGTTTTATTTAGGCGGAGGCACACATTTCGAAGGCAACAAAGTGAATCAGAACACCGCTTGTAATAACACCAAGTACGATTTTTATGTGGTCGGTGATTTTGGAGATGGCGATGACAACACCTGCAACACCACGTCCGGCTGGAACGATGATGGTATGAGGAGTGGGTGCACGTATGATTGCACGTCCGGAAAGCCAGACCTCGTGATCACGGATATCCGGAGCGAGGGTGGTACCATCTGCTACGAAATACAAAACATCGGCGATGCGACTGCTTCGGAAGGGCATTACACCACACTGTTTGTGGATGGTCAGTATCAGATAAAAGAGCAGGTGGATGTGGACATGGCACCCGGAGCGAGCGTGGAAAGGTGTTTTGACTATTATGCGTGGAACTGCACCGCCCCGGAGGATGTTGTGGAGGTATGTGTCGATATTGGGGATTTTGTGGACGAGAGCAATGAAGAGAACAATTGCATGGAGGCTGTATTTGAATGCGCACCATCCGGGCTGGAGTGCGTCGATTTTGAGGATCTGCCGATAGGGGCAATGTTCTATGTCAATGACGCGTTCACAGACTCAGGCGCCACCATCACGGTTCAGCCATTCCAATGGAGTAACAGCCAGTGGACCACAAGTGGTTTCGCGGAGGTCGGAAATGCCGGGGATGCTGGTGGCTCAGGTAATGAGGTGCAGGTCAACAATGTCAACCTCGACTTTGATTTCGGCAGTCCACGCAAAGGTCTCTCCTTCCTCTTTGGCGAGTATGGCGGCAACCTCAACATCGAGATCAACGGCGACTTCAAAAACTTCAAAAACTTCGCCGGTATTAATGGAACCGTTGT
Organism: uncultured Methanosarcinales archaeon; assembly: GCA_965369365.1. Classification (GTDB taxonomy): domain Archaea; phylum Halobacteriota; class Methanosarcinia; order Methanosarcinales; family Methanogasteraceae; genus Methanogaster_D. The sequence continues at coordinate 14,086 of CBDUQO010000032.1, read as the reverse complement.
CGGCAATGTCAGTGTTACTGTCGTCAATGGTCCGGATGATTATAGAGGACGTCTCGAATTGTCCGGTACGATAAACTCGTTTGCTATCGGTGGACAAGAGCTGTGGATCGACCATGTTTGCCCGCTCGGCTCAGGAGGTTGTGTTATTCCGACCGATGACCTCTACATCAACTCCGACACGACGCTCTGCCCCGGATTCTACGACATTCCTGATGCCGGTGCGCCCGGAGTCGTCATAATCAACGCAGACTGTGTTGTTCTGGAGTGTAACGGTGCGACGTTGAACGGAACCGGTGCCGCCCCATACAAATTTGGAATTTATAATCCCGGATTTGATAATGTGACGATAAGAAACTGTACCGTGATGAACTATCTCAACGGTATTTTGCTCCGGTCATCCGACTATAACACAATAGACGGCAACAGCGCAACTTTGAATCACTGGGGAATTCAACTGGCTTCTTCCAACCACAATCTGATAATTGGGAACGATGCAAGTCTGAATAACGCCGGTATGCGTCTCGCTGGAGCTTCTTCTTTCAACGACATAGTAGAAAACCATATACTCTCAAATAATCACTCCGGACTTATCCTGGATACGTCATCAACCAATAATGTAGTAACCAGAAACACGGTAAGTTCAAACTCCGAACACGGGATTTTTCTATACAAGTCCTCTCAAAACATGGTAATCAATAATACCGGGAGTTTGAATAATTATAATGGAATTTATTTGAGATACTCGGACCACAACACGTTAGCGGATAACAACATGAACCGGAATCACTGGCATGGCATTCAACTGCTGTATACTTCAGATAACAACGCCATATCAGAAAACGTTGTAAATTCGAATGGTTGGAGTGGGATCGCCGTTGATACGTCAAATAACACGATAGAGAACAATGTTGCAAATTTAAATGTATTCCATGGTTTGCATCTTGCATCAGCAGCCAGCAACATTCTAATCGGGAACATCGTAAATTCAAACAATAAGACCGGAATTTATGTTTGTTCTTCATCCCACAACGATATAACCGGAAACATCGCAGAGAACAACCGGATAGGTCTTTATCTCAACGCCACCTCGACAGGTAACGTGGTAGAGCACAACACCTTCTGCAACAATTCCGTGTATGATATCCAGGACGAAGACGGTAACTCCGGTGACGATAACACCTGTAGTCTGACCGACAACTGGAACGACGCCGGAACGACGACCGGATGCACCCACACATGCATCTCGACAGGCGGCGTCTGCTATGACTACACGATCTCGTCATGGATGACCCCGCCTCCAACCACCGACTGGAACGTGACTCACAGGATCGTCTGCAACGACACCGTGATCACGTTGAACGGCGACCTTGCTATCGATTCCGGTGGAGAACTCGGCTTTAACAATGTGACCTTGCGGATGAACGCAACCGAGACTGAGACCGATGAATACTCAATTGAGGTAAATAGCGGCGGCGCATTCCACATCAACAGCAAGGACGGATCACCTTCGAACATCACGAACGGCGACAATAGAAGTGCATACTACACATTCCATGTGAATTCCGGGTCCGAGTTCACGATGCAAAACAGCGAACTGCACAACTGCGGATACGACTGGAAGGAACTTCCGAATAAGGACGCAGGGCTCTGGATCAACACGGATGATACGGTGCTTGTGAATAACACGATAACCGGCAATTATTACGTGGGAGCGTTCTTCTACCAGTCAGACAACCACACAGTCGTTGATAATACCGTGAACTTGAATCGGTGGTATGGTATTCGTCTGATATCCTCCAACGGGAGCCGGATAATCGGAAATTCCGTAGAATCAAAGATTGACGGGATCACCCTATCCCATTCGCCGGATGGTGAAATACTCCACAATGTGGTCTCAAGCAACCAGGACGGAATCACGGTCTCGTCTTCGTCCGATGCAACGATCGCAGAGAACACCGCAAGCTCAAACGGTCGTTATGGAATCCTGGTTGCCTCTTCATCTAACTGCGAAGTACGCAACAATACTGCGAATTCAAACACCGATGGGATTATGGTCTCATCATCAATTCGCGCCATAATAACCGGTAACACCGCTGATTCGAACCGTGACGACGGTATATACCTGAGTAGTTCGCCGGATAGTGTCGTTATGGACAACACTGCGAACCTGAACAACAGAGCAGTTGACATCGGCACCGGAATTGTGGTACATTCATCATCCCCCACATATATAGAACGAAACGTGGCAAATTCCAACTGGCGTGGAATGTTTATCGATTCGTCATCCGGCTGCACGATATCAGAGAATAATGCGAGTGAAAACAAGTGGTATGGCATCCATCTGAATTCGTCCAGGGCAAACAACCTTACAGAGAACGTGCTTTACTCAAATAAGGGACAGTGGGATTCTGCAGGGTTGCACCTCTCCGAATCAGATGACAACCGGATAATCGGCAATTATGCGACCGCTAACCTGCACGGAATGGTTCTATATAAGTCACCCAACTCCAGTATAACCGTAAACACGGTGGATGGCAATAATGAAGACGGGATTGCACTCGATTCGTCCGACGGAATAGAGATTGCCGAGAACACGGTAATCGCAAATAGCGTTGGCATATCTCTCCACGATTCAGATAATGTGGAGATCATTCACAACAACGCATCCGGTAATGGACATACCGGTATCTCCCTCTCAGGATCGGGAAACAACCGGATAATCGAGAACGTTGCTGTGCGGAACCGGTACGGAATCGCCCTATCATCGAGCAGCGTTAACGAGATTCGCAACAACACTGCAACGTCCAACAACTTTGGAATGTCATTGAGATGGTCCAGCAACAACAACACTGTAACCGAAAACGATGTTGGGTCAAGCATCGACTATGGTGCAAATCTCTTCAGGGTGCACAATAACGTAATCCTGCACAACAATTTCAGCAACTCAGGGAGTGTCGGCGTCGGTCTGGAGCAGTCCGACAGAAACACGGTCGTGGACAACGATGTGAGATCAGCTCATAACTATGGAATCGATCTCTTCGAATCGAGATGGAATGTAATCGAGATGAACAATGTTCGTTACAGTGGTGATGTCGGCATAGGGCTTTCTTCGTCCGATGGCAACGTGGTTGCTGGAAATATGGCAGAAGGGAGCGGAACTGGCGTATCCGTCCGGTTCTCTGATGACAACACGGTTGCAGAGAACAACGCAAACTCAAACGACATTGGAATCTATATGCGAAACTCCGATTCGAATACGGTAACCGGTAACAATGTGAGTTTGAGTAATAACGTGGGAATCGACCTGTCGATCTCTGATGGCAATGGGATATTCTCAAACGATGCAAACGGTAATTCGAACTACGGAATTCACCTCTACTCGTCTGAAAGCAACATTCTAAACGGAAACAATGTTACTTCAAACGGTGTCGGCATCTATCTGGACTGGTCCGATGACAATCTGATCAGTGCAAACACGGTGGATGAGAATGACCTGACCGGAATTGCGCTCTACATGTCAAGCGACGAGAATATGGTCGTTGGGAATACGGTAAACTCGAACGGCAACATCAGCATCCGCATCTCATCATCAGACAACAACACGGTCGTGGATAATACGGCGCTCTATAACGGCATCGGAATCTTCCTCGACTGGTCAGGAGGCAACATGATCGCGGATAACAGGGCGGACTTAAACAAGTATCACGGAATCTCCCTGGACTGGGACAGTAACGACAACGAGATTGTCAACAACTCGGCGTCGAGTAACACTGTAGGAATTGCACTCTCGTGGTCGGGCAACAATACCCTATCAGACAATGTCGCAAACTTCAACAACGTAAGCATCCTCCTGGAGTGGTCGAGCAGCAACAACGAACTGATCGGGAACACTGCGAATCACAACGAGCATAACGGCATATCCCTGCACTGGTCGAGTAACAATAATGAGATCGCAGGTAATACTGCAAACGACAACCGGATAGGTCTCTATTTCGATTCCAACTCGACAGGAAACGTTGTTGCCAATAATACGTTCTGCGACAACTCGCTCTACGACATTCAGGACGAGGATGCCAACTCCGGCGATGAGAATACATGCAATCTGACCGATAACTGGGACGATGACGGGACGACCGGGTGTACTTATGGCTGCGGCGCAGAACCAGCGCCATCGCCAACACCTACACCAACGCCGACACAACCGGCGTCAGTGCCAGATGGTGACCTCGACGGTGATGGCGAGGTCACCACCACAGACGCCGCAATCACGATTCGAGACGTAGCCCGCGGCGTGTGGAACGCTGCAGCCGACGTGAGCGGCGACGGCAGGGTCACCTCGGTCGATGGATTGATGATACTGCAGGCGGCGGCTGGGGCGATCAGTCTGTGAGCCAAAAGACGCGGTTCACATTTGCCGCGCTTCTGCTCTTCGCAGTCGAGGTTGTCGTGCGAAGATTTTGGGAGATTGTGATGAGGAGGAGAGGATGAAGAGTCACTGATTCCTGGGTTGTTGCGGTCGTGATGGCTGCGCCCGGCGTGTTATCGGGAGGGTTTTTGCGATGGGTGTTTTCGCGCTCGCAGGTGGTTTTGGATCATCTGTGTGGTATGTGCGGACGCTAAAATCGACGATACGATGGCGGATGTTAATTATATTTAATTATTTGTGAAATACTCACAAGATATCCATAAGCTTTATGAGGAAGGAGATTGAAGGCAGATTGCGCGTGATGCCCCTGATAACTCCCCCCAGACCGTGAGACGGTGGTGCAAGGATCGTTTGTGGCTCATCTGATGCTGTCGCTGCTCGGTTGGTGATCTGGCGGGGGTTGTGGGAAGGATGCCTGATAGCAGAATCGGTGCACCGGCTTTGCACTCGAAGCGCGGGGTATTTCGGTGACTGTGGTGGACGTGACATGAATACAAGGATCAGGAGGTCATAAAAGATGGATAATAGAACAAAGAGACCACTCTCAATAGCATTTGACTGTGATATCGCTGTCAATTTTCGTGGCAGTGGCGCCAGTGGTGGCAGAGAATACGCCGGATACCGAGGCATTTTGTGGAACGGCAATGTATGACGAAGAAGAACATCTGAAGAGCAAGGTAACGGATATTGAGACTGAAGGTTTCGGCACAATGTTTGAAGGCATATCATCATCGCCTGCAAGCACAGCATTTACGCCCGATATAACTATTGATATCTCTGAAGAATCCACACCGATTGGAAACTTCGCCAACATATTCACAGCGGATGCACATTTTGGATTGTATGGGACATGTTTCGCATGGATAGGGGATGGAGTTTATTCGTCCAAATATTCATATTCCAAAAACCAAGAATTCGTGAATGATGTACGGTTTACAAACTATGGGCATGTCACCCGTGAGTATATTGCTTATTTCTATTTATATGACCCGTCTGGAGAGCTAATCGATGATAGCTTTAAAAAAGACATTCTTCTTAAATATTCTGAGGTGAAATTGACTGTTACATACCCTCCTCCGGATACAGGTTGGGACGACGGGAAATACGAATTTTGTGCCAGAGTACTGCCTGCTGGTTGCCCCGAGTTGAGTAAAAAATGTTGCGACAACAGAGCCGGCGATTACGACAGGGCAGACCTCGTGATAACCGACGTTTGGAATGTTGAAAATACAATATATTACATGATAAAGAACAATGGAGATAAAATAGCAGGAGCAAGCAGCACGTCACTGACTGTTGATGATGTTTTCGAGGCATCGGATTCTGTTGCTTCATTAGGTACTGGGGTGGAGAGGACAGAGAGTTTCAGTTACACATGGAATTGCGCAGGCACAGACGACATGATAAAGGTTTGCGCAGATTACATGGAAGATGTGGCAGAGAGCAGTGAATCAAACAACTGCCGAACGGAGACATGGACACATCCGCTGCCAGACCTTATGATAACCGATGTTTGGGCTGATAACAGTACAATATATTACAAGATAAAGAACGAGGGAGACAGAACAGCAGGAACGAGCAGCACGTCACTGACTGTTGATGATGTTTTCAAGGCATCGGATTCCGTTGCTTCATTAGACCATGGGGTGGCGAGGACAGAGAGTTTCAGTTACACATGGAATTGCACGAACACAGATGACACGATAAAAGTTTGCGCAGATTACACGGGTGACGTTGCAGAGAGCAGTGAATCAAACAACTGCCGAACGGAGACATTGATGGGTAATCCACCAGACATCCGGATCAGTCCAGCTTCGTTTGACGTGGAACTACCACCAGATATTGTGTCGAATTATACGTTGACCATTGGGAATAATGGAACTGGTGTACTGGATTTCATCATAGGCGATATAGAGACGCAGGCAGCCAGTGCCAGGGCAACTTCTCTTGGTATGGTATCTAACGATATCTCCAACTCTACTAATGTTTTGCGATACGGGCACGACACTGCTGGTAATGTCAAGGATTCTTCAAACTTTTCAGAAGGTGAGAGAAGAACTTCTATCGATATTACATCAACAAATGAAACAGGCATTATGGGTGTAGATGTATCGAGCATACCATCCCAGATAGGCTGGCCAAAGACGATTGGTGGGGAGGCGGATTATTCTTCTCCAGCGATTGGCGATATCGATGGAGACGGAGACATAGAATTGGTGATTGGTTCATGTGACGTAAATGGTGTGTATAATAATGTGCATGCATGGCATCATAATGGCTCTATTGTGAGTGGATGGCCGAAGAGAACGGGTGACTGGGTGCAGTCTTCTCCAGCACTTGGTGATATTGATGGGGATGGGGACATAGAGGTGGTGGTTGGTTCCGCGGATAAAAAGGTGTATGCATGGCATCATGACGGCTCTATTGTGGCTGGATGGCCAAAGATGGCTGGTTACTGGGTGTCAGCTTCTCCAGCACTTGGTGATATTGATGGGGACGGAGATATGGAAGTGGTTGTTGGTTCCAATGATAAAAAGGTGCATGCATGGCATCACGACGGCTCTATTGTGAGTGGATGGCCAACGACGGGTACTGGTGGTGGTGTGGGGTCTCCAGCACTTGGTGATATTGATGGAGATGGGGACATAGAGGTGGTGAGTGGTTCACGTGATGAAAAGGTGTATGCTTGGCATCATGACGGCTCTATTGTGAGTGGATGGCCAACGACAGGTATTGTTACTGCTTCAGCATTAGGCGATATCGATGGTGATGGTGACATAGAGGTGGTGGGTGGTTCATATGCATGGCACCATGACGGCTCTATTGTGAGTGGATGGCCAAAGATGGCTGGTGGCAGTAGGTCTACTTCTCCAGCATTAGGCGATATCGATGGAGACGGAGATATGGAAGTGGTTGTTTGTTCAGGTGACGGTGCTAAAGTGTATGCATGGCACCATGACGGCTCTATTGTGAGTGGATGGCCAATAAAAACGGCTGGTCCTGTAATGTCTTCCCCGGCGCTTGGCGATATTGATGGAGACGGTGATATAGAGGTGGTGGTTGGTTCACAGTGTGGTAAGGTGTATGCATGGGATTGCTCTGGAACTTATGATCCGGACAACATCGAATGGGGGATGTTCCGTCACGATGCCAGGCATACTGGGTTGTATGAAAAAAAGCCACCAAAGAAGGAGGAGTGGCTATCAGAATACCCGACAACCGGCACGGTAGACCCGGACAGCCAAACAGATATCACCGTAACATTCAACACCGCAGGACTCCCTTTCGGCAACTACACTGCAAACATCACCATCGCCAGTAATGACCCTGACGAGAACCCGGTGATAATCCCCGTGCAGCTAACCGTGACCTCCACCCCAGCGCAGAAAGGCGACCTCAACGGTGATAACCAGATCACCCCCGCCGACGCCGCGATCGCACTCCAGCTCGCAGCCACCGGCGCACAAAACCCGGCAGCAGACGTGAACGATGACGGGCGCATCACCTCCATCGACGCACTCATGATCCTGCAGGCGGCAGCCGGAAGAATCGAGTTATGGCTCGGGGAATCCTGCTGAAACCGGAACGAATGCCAAAAAACGATGTGCAAAGAGGTATTAAAGATGGATAATAAACCCGGATTGAAGACTCTGGCAATCTTACTTGCCATAGCGATGATTACAGGCGGGACTGCTGCTACAGCTTCGACAAACAATTCCAAGATACCGTACCCCGCAAATATGGATGCGATAGAAGAGATATACCCACTGGACGATGATGCAAAGGAGAAACTCTTCGAGAACGGCTTTGTGGTGTTAAAAGACCATGAACACGGAAATATCTCTGATTGCTACTGGGGATTATTTGGTAAGTCCGATGTCTCAGTCTTCATAACAACCGATGCGCTACTACATATCTTCCATGTTGTGCATGACGACATGTTAAAAGAGATCGAAAAGGAGCATCTCTACAACTCTACCGAACTCCTGGTGCAGGATATGCAGAAAAGGAGCGTGGATGAGTACCAGAACACCTCCCCGGACCTTGTGCACGTGAAAGAGGCTGCCGGACGGAACGTGGTCTTCGCGACAGTCGCATGTAAACTCCTGGATGACTCGTATCCGGTGCCGGGCTACGCGGAAGAGGATGTCACTGAGTATGTTCGGAAGATACTGGAGCACAGTGCAACCGAGTTCTATCCAGGTGACGATTACACGCAGTACAAGCCGCGGGGGCATTACGAGGGTGATCCGGATCTCGAACGATATTTCAGGTGCATGAAATGGCTGAGCCGGCGTATCTTCAGAATCGAGGACCCTGCACATCCGGAGGACTCCCACATCGAGATTGTGCAGGCAGTCATGATATCAGAGATGCTGCGAGAGTCGCCTGATGACCTGCGGCTGTGGTGGAAGGTATACAATGTCACAACGCTGCTTGTCGGAACAGCGGACAGCATAACGCCGATCATGGTCAAAAACGCAACAGATAACGTTTTTGGTGCAAACTTCGCAGTACACATGCTGGAAAACACAAGCAACATCGAGAAACTGCGAGATGAGTTCAAAAAACCAGAGTATCCCGAGTCGGAGATAATACCGGTTCCACTATATAGTCCGGGCGATATACCGCCAAAATATATCCAGTTCATGGGCGAGCGGTATGTGCCGGATAGCTATGTCTTCCAGCAGGACACATTTCCACACATCACGGACCTTACGCGTCTTCCGAAGGGACTCGAGGTCATGGCAACGATGCTTGGCTCAGATAGGGCGGACCAGCTGCTCGAGTCGGAGAAAGAGGCTTATCCTGAACTCGAATTCCAGATGAACAAGCTTGAACGGGAATTTGGGAACTACACCGTCGAAGACTGGAAGAAAAACGTCTACTGCAACTGGTTCTATACATTAGACCCTCTTCTTGTGGAGTTCAACGAGAGCTATCCATTGTTCATGCAGAATACGGCATGGCAGGACGAAAAACTGAATACTGCGCTCTCATCATGGACCCAGCTTCGCCACGATTACATCCTGTATGCGAAACAGACTTATGTGCCATGCCCGGTTGCCGAAGGGTATGGATATGTCGAACCGATCCCTGAGTTTTACAGTCGGTTGTCATCGCTGTGCAGAAAAATCGAGACAGAGCTATCCGATGAAGGCGTTCTCCCGGAGAAACACCATCGTGGCTTCAGTTCGCTTGCAGAAAAGCTTGACACGTTCGGGACGTACGCTCAGAAGATCATTAAGAGCGAGACGCTGACAACCGGCGACGATGAATACGGTCACGGAGGCGAACAGGACGATATTCACGGTTTTGGTCTCTGGTTGCTGGGGTTCTTCAGTGGATGGAATGATGGCATAATGGAAGAGGAGCCCACGCTCGTTGCTGATGTCTGCACGAACAGTAATACTGGAAAAGTCTTGCATGAAGGCGTTGGCAGGTTTAATCCGGTAATCATCGTATATGAGCAGCCCGATGGGAAATCTCTGGCTGGCATCGGTTATGTGATGAGCTATTACGAGTTTGAGGAGGAGAACTATACGAGAATCAATGATAGCGAGTGGAAGAAGCGGGTGGAGACTGAGACCTTGCCGCCCCGACCGTTCTGGACTGAGAGCTTCCTGTATCCCGCAGAAGAGCGGGTAAAGGGCGACCTCAACCACGACGGCAGGGTCACCACCGCGGACGCAGCAATCGCGCTACAGCTTGCAGCCAGCGGCAGATGGTGTGCGGACGCGGACGTGAGCGGCGACGGGCAGGTCACATCGCTCGATGCGCTGATGATCCTGCAGGCGGCAGCCGGTGCTCCCTAATAAGCCCGCAAACCACATAAACACCCTCCGCAAGTGCGAGCACAGGCACGTCAGCCTGCCCAATGATCATTTATGCCGCAACGCCTGAAGTGAGTAAACGTCGCGATTGTTCATTGACCGGGTATCAGAGATCGGCATTTCTGGCACCCACAAGGTACGGAATTGAATTGCGGTGATGGGGCGGATCACGCCCTGGACGGTGCTAAAGCATAAATCCCGCATCATTCAAAAGTGACCAGTTGCCCGACATCCGGGTGTTGCGCCACCGATAACTTTACACATCCGGGGCATGAGTGATTTAACGATGGTCTGTAGAGCTGTGCATATCGCGCTGGTCCTGATCATGGTGCAGGTCATACTGCTCACAGGGGCTTGTATTGATGTGGGACCGGACATGAGATCAAATACGGAGCAGAATACGAGGCATGACATGGAACTGAAACCAGAGGAGCTGATCACGCTACCTGCACCAAAAACCACAGGCAAAATATCGGTCGAAGAGGCACTGTTCAGCCGTAGATCGGTCAGAACGTACACAAAAGAACCGATTACGCCGGATGATCTGTCCCGGTTGCTCTGGGCGGCGCAGGGCGTGACCTCGGGGGCAGAGGGCGTGGATGAACTCAGAACAGCGCCGTCAGCAGGGGCGTTATACCCGCTTGAGGTCTATGTGGTCGCAGGAAATGTCGAGGGGGTTCCTGATGGTGTTTATCATTACCTGCCCCGGGAACATGCGCTGCAGAAAGTCTGTGATGGTGACCTCCGGGGGAATCTTTCGGAATGTGCGCTGCACCAGAGCCAGATAACTGATGCCGCGATCGATATTGTATTTACGGCGGCGTTTGAGCGAACTACTGCCAAGTATGGGGATCGCGGCGTGAGGTATGTGTATATGGAAGCCGGACATGCTGCACAGAATGTGTATCTGCAAGCAGAAGCGCTTGATCTTGGCGTGTGCGCAATCGGTGCGTTTCATGATGCTAATGTGGCAGAACTGCTCGCACTGCCAGAGGGCGAGGTGCCGATATACATATTATCAATCGGGAATGTGTGAGATCAACGGATCATGCAGCCACATAAGTATCCCTTGTACAAACGTCCATGGTTCAGCGTCTGGCTGAGCGCAAGTGGTGACATTGCCCTGGAAGGGCTGCTCGCTCCCGTAATGAAGCCATTTACGTCAGACCTCATAAGTCACTTTGAAAACTCATCTCCAATCGGCGAAGACGGGGGGAAGCTCATATTTTCGACATGGATGCCTCCGATACCGGGAAACGCGTTTGATCGGCTTGCCAGAAGCCAGTTGAATGCTAAATTCGGCAAAAACACCCCTGACCAGATCACGATATCGATCACAGAGGAATGCCCAAACCGCTGCATCCACTGTGCGCTCCCTGATACCGATAACAAAGCATCACTCTCGCCTGAAGAGGTTACTAACGTGATTGACCAGGCAACCCGCATGGGCACCACGATGATCATATTCGATGGCGGCGAGCCGATGGTGCACCCCGACCTTGTGGAGATGGTCCGGCATGTAGATCCTGATAAGGCGGTTGCAACCGTTTTCACATCCGGAACCGGGCTTACGCCTGAGAAAGCTGCCTCACTTAAGGATGCAGGGCTTTTCGCAGTCAATGTAAGTCTTGACAGCCCGCATATCGGTGAACACGACCGGATGCGGGGCAGGAGTGGGGTATTTGATGACGCGCTTGCTGCGATCCGAAACTCGCTTGACGCAGGCATCCTTGTCAACATCTATGTCGTGCTCTCTCCGATGAACGTCGGCGATCTGAAGGAATTTTACATGCTTGCAGTGGAAATGGGCGTACATGAACTGTCTTTTTACGAGATCGTTCCGACAGGCAGGTGGATCGATCACGAAAATGACGTTTTGAGCAGAGATGACCACAAAACCTTTGATTCATTTGTCAGGTGGGCAAGGGAAGATGGAAGAGTGCGCGTGTTCGCAATCCCGCACGTAATGGAATCGACCGGATGTTTTGCGGGACGAAGATGGCTTCATGTAACGCCACAGGGGGATGTGTTGCCCTGCGCGTGTATCCCGATCCCTTATGGGAATATCAAGGAGGAGAGTCTCAAAACGATCTGGAAACGGATCCGGAGGGATCCTGCGTACAATGCAAGATCCTGCCTGATGCGAGATTCCGGATTCAGAGAGCGGTTGTGACCACCCGGATTTGTGGGATCTCACCGGGGGGAAGTCCGCACCCATGTTTGGTCATGGACGCTCCTTTGGCATGGCGCAACACAATGCATAATAATCGGACGGGCATGCAACAGCAAAGAACCCGAAAACAATGCGATCATGACTATATAGCAGCAATGCCCGCGTGTCCACGTTTGGATTAGCCATTACAGTTCTCCGATGAAACCCAGGTTATACCGATAACCAAGTTCGGTTGGACGAGATTTATTTGGGCGTCCAAACGAAAACTATTTATTGCACGTGTTTAATGACACTTTAGCACATACATTTTGCATTGTTGCGAAATGTATGGCATAATCCAATATAGGAGATAGTAAGATGGCAATAAAAGTGATAGAAGCAGAATGTACTGGTTGCGGAACCTGCGTGGACGAATGCCCGGCAGAAGCAATCTCTATGAACGACGACGACATCGCTGTGATCGACATGGATGAATGTACCGAGTGCGGTACTTGCATAGAGGCGTGTCCAAGCGAAGCGATTGTAATGGAAGACTAAAGGTCTTCCACCCTTTATTTTTTATTAATACGTCATTTACGGGGGCGCATTTATGGAAACGCTGAAGGTAGGGATACTTGGAGCAACTGGCGCTGTCGGGCAGCGATTCGTCGAGGCGCTTGCAGGTCACCCCTGGTTTGAATTAAGCTCACTTGCAGCATCAGAGCGGAGCGCTGGCAAACCGTATGCCCGTGCTGCCAACTGGAGGCTTGCATCCGCACTTCCGGGCGAGATCGGGGAACAGGTCGTGGTCTCCATGAAACCGGAAGAGATTGATGCCGATATTGTGTTCTCTGCGCTTCCTGCTGACATTGCGCGTGACGTCGAGCCCGCGTTTGCCCGCGCCGGCGTCATGGTTGCAAGCAATGCATCAGCGTTCAGGCAGGAGCCTGATGTGCCGCTAATGATCCCTGAAGTGAACGCGGATCATCTTGGCTTGCTCGAAGTCCAGCGGGATTCTCGGAAGTGGGATGGCGCGATCGTGACCAACCCGAACTGCTCGGTCATCATGCTCGCGATTTCATTAAAGCCGCTCGTCCGGTTTGGAATCGAGGATGTTAAGGTTGCGACGATGCAGGCAGTCTCTGGCGCGGGATATGACGGCATCTCATCCATGGCGATCCTTGACAATGTCATCCCACACATCGGAGGGGAGGAGGAGAAGGTCGAGCGCGAGGCGCAGAAACTGCTCGGGACGTTTGATGGCAGTTCCATTGTCGATGCGTCATTTAAGGTCAGCGCAAGCTGCCACCGGGTGCCGGTTCTTGATGGACACACCGAGGCGGTCTGGATCACGCTGACAGACGACCCGACTCCCGGGGAGGTCCGGGACGCGTTCTTAAACTTTGATCCGGGGCTTGATCTTCCGACTGAACCTGCGCAGGTAATCATCGTTCACGACGACGCTGACAGACCGCAGCCGAGACTGGACCGAGACCGGGGCGGCGGCATGAGCGTCTCTGTGGGTCGTATCAGAGAAGGAATCCGGTATATTGTGATGGGGCATAATACTGTGCGGGGTGCTGCCGGTGCATCGGTTCTGAATGCCGAGTTGATGCTTAGTTTGGGACTATTATGATTGGTCGACCGAACCGGATCAACCGTGCGAATTAGATT
>CBDUQO010000031.1:0-15492 GCA_965369365.1 uncultured Methanosarcinales archaeon | reverse complement strand
CGGTGCTGCTTATGGTTCGTTTTTCGCCGATCAGCTTGATTGCGTTGATTGCAACGCTGATATTGCTCGTCGCCGCATTCTTTGTGATGGTCATCGCAGGCGAGAGCTTCATCAGAGACCTATTGTCCTGTACAAGGATCAGCGCCCCGTTCTCACACTCAAACATCTGGTCTATGTAGTAATTGTTGCGGGAGTGGTAGTGAATCGCACCAAGATGTGTAAGGTCGGTTCCGCTATTATAGATCGGGATCGGATATGTTTCGTTACTCGCAACAACCCTGATTCCGCAGTCATTGACGTTCACAGCCAACATGCCGCTTGATTTGATAGTGCCGACGATCGGGATATCCCCGCCGCCAAGCTCAATTGGCGTGCTCATCGATACGGTGGATTCCGGATCTACAGAGAGAACCGCGGACAGGATGTCAATTGTGGATTTGAGGTCCGACATGTCCACCTGGACATCGGTCATATGGGTGCATTCGGAATCGCTCTTCCACGCAGGTATGTAGTGCACGTGAAGCACGGTAGTCGCCATCACGACCAGCCCCAGTACCAGCACTGTGGATATGACTGTTGCAATTGCGCTATTAGATTCTGTAAATGACCCCGGGTTCATGATATATCAGACCCCCTATTACGATAAACGCATCCGGATCGTGCCATTAACTGACCGATCATTGTTGTATTCCGAATCATTAGCATCTATTCCCTCCGTATGTGTTCTCCCACCGAATCAAGGATTATTGTCATTAATTGGTCTTCTCTCCAAGAAGTGTGCCAGTGAAGATCACTGTCGTTTTGTGAATCATGGTCCCGCCCACGTAATCATCCTCCTTGATATCGATTCCCCATCGGTCCATTGCATCGATCTCCGGAATATCTCCAAGTTGCCACAGACTCTTTCCAAGAATCGCGGTGACATTGTCTGATGAGAGTTCTACAAGCGTTCCGTTCAGGTTCAGGATCATTCTGAGTTTCTCTGCCTCAACTACCTCACCGCCGCTATGTCTGAAGTATATCGTGTCTGCGCTGACATTCACCCAGCCGTCCACATCTACATGCAGCGTGTCACTGTGCTCCATGTATGAGAGCATAATGACTGCCAAAACACCAAACGCGATTACGGCGATCACTACCATGAGCAGTTCTCCGATGATTTCAGAGATTGCGTCGCAGTCTTCTGTGAATGGTCTGGTGCGTTTTCTCATATCAGGTACCTTTGCCCGGGCGCTTTCGCGAAATCCGTGGCTTTTTAATTTCTTCCGGGTGGAGGGGTTATGGAAAAGAATGTTGACCACGGAGGGCGCGGTGGCACAGAGAGTTGCTGTGTCCTCTGTGCTCTCCGGGTTCTCTGTGGTTTTCCGAAGCCCACATCCGGAAGAATCTCCACCCATATTTCTATTCATATATTTATATATTAATATCTCTCTATTTCCTTATTTCCCTATACGAATAATGTGAAGACCCCGTAAGAGACCAGCATCATCACAACCGAGTGTTTCAGTCCGGACGAGCTGCTTCCGGTACTCATCTTCCCTGCAACCAGCCCCGAGCAGAATCCCTGGATCAGTGCGGCATGGAAGAAGAGCGTGGTATACATCCCAATGTCGAATTTGTTGATCATTGTCAGGTCTGATGCAGCTTCGCTCAAGGATCCGGTCATCGTGGTAAGGAAATGTGCGGCAAGCACATAGATTGTGAAGAGGAAGACGAAGAATGCCACATAGATTATGAAGACATACACAAACATCTCTGCGGTCCGCGCATTCTTTGTCTGTTTCTGAACCTCGGCATCACCTGCCGCGATCACAAGCACGCTCTTAACATCGCTTGTGGATTCGCTTGCTCTCACGATCAGGGTGATTATGCGGCTTGCCATGTCTGTTTTGACCCGGTACTCAAAATTCCTCAGTGCGTCAGTCATAATCGTGCCCCACGTAATGTCTCCGACGATCTGTTTCACATCGTGTTGCAGAACCCCGATCTTTGCCTGCGCAACCATTGTGATGGCATCAACAAGCAGGATGCCCGCATCATTTATGCTCGCAAGCTTTCTCATAAATTCAGGGAGCTGGTCTTCGATCTGGCGTATTCTGCGATTCCTGAGTTCACAGAATATGATGAACGGGATACATACTATCAAGACTGCAAAGAAGATCCAATCATCCAGCGTGGAGATGAGGCTGACATCAATGCCAGTGCCAATGCTCGGGAGGCTCATATCCGGGTAAGATGATCGCAGAACAGAGTACATATACAGGATGGCGAGCGGAACACTCATCAGGAACGAGTACGCCGGTTTGTAGCGCATCAGCCGGAATGGATGGAAGAGTATAGCACTGAACCCAAGCAGCCTCCTGTAAAGATGCATCCGATGTATGAGTTTTGCTTGATCTTCACATAACAGTTTGACACGGACGTCGCTGAACGCATCAGGCTTTTTTTCGACCTCATACACGGCGTATGACTTTTTGCTGACGTTTGAGATCATGCCAAGGAGAATCAGGTAGATGGCGGTGCCAGCAGGGATCAGCGCGTAGATCAGTACATACAGGATCATGCTTGATCCGGCGTCAATGAGCCCGATCACAACAAGTACAGTCATCATGAACAGTGGTCCCACAACAAAAACCGCGATGTAAACCTCAGCCATGATACCAAGCGTCTCCAGGAACGCCTTCTGCTCCCTTGCTGCTGTTGAGTGGTACTGCCGTGTTTTACTCATGAGGTATACTGTGATGTCGCCGCCACTCGAAACAATTGAGATCAAGCCGTCAACGAAATCTTTGAACTTGTCAGACGCAGTCCGGTTGCTCGCGTTCTGCAGTGCGGTTAGCATATCATAACCAAAGTACTCCACATCCCGGACTATGCGCCCGAACTCCTCTGCGGCGGCGCCATAGATGTAGGCATACCCGCTCAGCGACTTAAAGATGTTAATCAGGTTTATGCCACCCCCATGGTTCAATGCATACAGGTATGCGATCGCGTGCGGTAGCGACTGGTCGATCTGCGACTTGCGAATGTTTGCTTTCGTTGCCGGAATCTTCGCGTAGATTAAGTAAACTGTGTAGAATATCAGCGTAAAGAGCAGCAGCCCTGCCGCAGCAGAGAGCAGCTCGGTCTGGTGAGCGTACACCCATGGCAAACCGCATGTGCCGATATTTGCAGGAAGGCTGAGATCAGCGAAGATGTGTAGTCCTGCATAATACCATGTGATCGCGCCGATTGATCCCGCAATCAGCGAATAGAAGTATGCGGATGAGAGATACCGATCAATCGGTACATGGATGTGCGCCTGGTGTAGCTGTACCTCAAGGTCATGGTGTATCTCCGCACGTTTGCGGACGCCGTTACCAAAGATCCGGTACGCTGCAATCGATGCAAACCCCATATATCCCCCAATAATCACTTATTTTCTGAAATTATCTCTTTTAACCTGTCTGTTTCAACTGCGCTCAGAACCAATTCCGGATTTGTGGCGTATGCGTGCACGACAAGCGAGACGCTGACATAATCCCTCATGCCTTTCCGGTGCATATACCCAAGGATCTTTACACGGTTGCCAAGTTCACCAGACAGTTTATCCAGGGTCCAGCCCCTCATCTTGATGATGCTATTTAACACACTGGACCCACTAGCACGTTTGAATACGTCTGTCGCAGGATCCCAGCGGTAGAGTTCATTTACGCGGATATTTCCGGACTTTGGATCGAGACCCGCAATCTCCACAATGGTCTGTGTCCGCCTTGCCCGCTCCTCATTGACATAAGTCT
This sequence comes from uncultured Methanosarcinales archaeon, assembly GCA_965369365.1. Classification (GTDB taxonomy): domain Archaea; phylum Halobacteriota; class Methanosarcinia; order Methanosarcinales; family Methanogasteraceae; genus Methanogaster_D. The sequence continues at coordinate 11,713 of CBDUQO010000031.1, read as the reverse complement.
GCGCCTGGATGCAGATGAGGTCAAGCGACTGCATCATCGCGTGCGGGACGTTGATCGGGTCGCTTTCAAGCCGGTTCACGACCGTTGGCACGTCGCCTGCGTGCATGGTGGAGTAGGTCGTGTGACCTGTTGACATCGCCTGGAATAGCGTAAGCGCCTCATCACCGCGAACCTCACCTACAAGGATGTACTCAGGGCGCTGCCTGAGAGCGGACCGCAGAAGGTCGTACATCGTAACCTCTCCGGACCCGCTTACCGTAAACGACTTTCTGGTGATGCCGGCGATCCAGTTGTCGTGATGCAGCGTCAGTTCACGCGTATCCTCAATCGATATCACTTTTGTTAAGGGCGGTATGAAGAGCGATACGGCATTTAATATCGAGGTCTTTCCCGACGCTGTGCCGCCAGCAAAGATTATGCTCTTGTTCCCGTCTATCGCCAGCCAGAAGTACGCCATCATTCCCGCGCTGCATGTCCCAAAGTCTATCAGGTCAATCGGCGTGATCGGGTCGCTCCTGAACTTTCGTATGGTAAACGAACTGCCGCGGGTCGTAATCTCCTTTCCAAGCGTCGCCTGTAGCCTTGAGCCGTCAGGCATGGTCGCGTCCACCATCGGCTCGCCAATCGATATCTGTTTGCCGCTCTTCTGGCAGAGCTTAATCACAAACGAGTTCAGATCCAGCTCGTCAAAGATGATGTTTGTCCGGATGTTGCGGTGCGTCTTGTGATATAGGAAGATGGGAACATCGATACCATCGCAGGAGATGTCCTCGATGTACGGATCCATGAGTATCGGGTTTAACCGCTCGTAACCGCGGAAATTCCGCCGTAGGTAGTATAGTATCTTATGCACCGACGTGGGAGTAAGTTCCACATGATAATATTTCAGAAGAGTATGTGTTTCTCTGGTTAAGACCGCGTCCATGTCAGTTTCTGAAACGGAGTATGAGAGTGCCAGGATATCTTGCAGATCAGTGTACGCCCGGTCAAGCACCGCCTTTTCATACGCGGTAAGCGACGGCTCGACCATATAATAATGCAGCATCTTCGAGTCGTCAAGGATGCTTACGAATGCATACGGCTCATCCACCCAGTAACGTTCGAGTTCAGTATAGCCGTCCGGCACCTCAAACTCCACAAGAGCACCGTCGGCACTCATGTCATACGGCGGTAAGGCATCCGGTCGCTTCTTCAAGCTCTTAAGTAACTTCCCCATAAGCGCATTCTTGCTCTTGATCGCCCCCCACCTCGATATATATTATGTGGCTTCTCTATTATTAAGCTATACTTACCCGATCTCAAACACACATACATCGTCCCTATTCCCGATCGTCGCAAGCACCAGAACCTCATGCGCACCGGAACTTCTCGCAGCGATCCTTGAGAATATGCCTCGTGTGAGGTTACACAGAATCGGGTTCCGGCGGGCTTCATCCACACCCCACGGGCACACAGTTCCTTTAACAACGCAAGCAGCCCCGCCAGCGGATTCTTCGATTGAAAAGCTCCCGCCGAGCTGATTCATCACGCTTGCACAGATCGCCCCGATGCTTGCAGGATCGGTCATCTCCTCCCCGAGTGGATACATCTCACTTATGGTATTTTCAACCATCTCGGTCATCTGGTAGACCATAATCTTCTTCTGCTCCGGAGGAAGCGGCTGGAGCAGCACGGGAATCATTGCAGTAAGGATGCGACGCACGCGGTTCTGCATCTCAAGCGTGTCACGTTCCGAGAGCAGGTTGTCATGCAGCTCCTTGGTGTGCAGGAGCGACTTTACCCGCGATATCAATTCTTCCTTGTTAACCGGCTTTGTGAGAAACTCATCGGACCCCGCATCACTCCCCTTTATCCGGTCGCCGACATCAGAGAGCGCGGTCACAAGGATGATCGGTATGAACTGCGTGGCGGGATCGCTCTTCAGCCGCTTGCTGACCTCGTAGCCGTCCATGCCCGGCATCATAATGTCAAGCAGTACGAGGTCTGGCTTCTCAGCCTTCACCGCCTCAAGAGCCTCCTCGCCGCTGCATGCGGAGACAATATCGTAGTCAAGCGATAGATACGTATCCAGCAGTTCCACGTTCATCGGTTCGTCATCCACAGCCAGTATCTTCGGTCGCGCAACTTCATCCATGACCCACCTCCACCTCCCGCAGCATCATTTCAGATACTGCTCGACTGCCGGCTTGAACTTGTGAATATCAATAGGCTTTGAGATATATCCCGCACATCCGGCTTTGACGAACCGCTCCGCATCTCCAGCCATTGCGTGTGCGGTCAGCGCCACAACCGGCATCTTGGCAGTATTCGGGTCGCTCTTGAGTTTCTCCAGGATCTCGGATCCGTCCATCTCAGGAAGCTGCATATCAAGGAGTATCAAGTCAAATTCTGTCTGTTTGACAAATTCAAGTGCTTCGAACCCGTCCTCCGCACCCGTCACATCGTACCCATACACTTCCAGAAGGTCAACTGCGAGTTCCATATTCATCGGGTTGTCCTCGACAACCAGTATGTGTTTCATTTGCTTTTATCCCTCTTCTTTGTTGTTAATTTCATGATCTTCTCTACCAGTTCGCCCCCGACAAACGCCCCCTTCTGCATTATTGGGATCACACCGTTGCTCAACTGCTTCACATCGTCGTCTGTTACGTCTTTCGCTGTGCAGATGATCACAGGGAGGTTCTTTGTCTCAGGATTGTTACGGAGTCTGGATAGTACCTCAAATCCGCTGACAACAGGCATCATCAGGTCAAGTATCAGTATGTCAGGGTGTTCGCCAAACGCGATGTCCAGTCCTTCCTGCCCACCGTATGCCCGCAACACGTCAAAGCCAGCAGGCTCGATCATCGATGCGATCAGTTCAACAGCATCGGGTTCATCATCCACAACAAGCACCTTTGGCATAACGACCCCAAGCACGCCTTTAAGTGAGCTCAGTGTGCCGAGGAGCGCGTCCTTGTCGACCGGTTTTGAAAGGTAATCGATTGCGCCAAGAGAGAACCCAAGCGTCTTCTTATCCACCATCGAGACCACGATCACCGGAATCGTGCTGGTCTCGGGATTGTACTTTAGGTATTTGAGCACACTCCATCCATCCATCCCGGACAGCACGATGTCAAGCGTGATTGCTGCCAGGTCAAGCTTCTGCGCAATAGCCAGCGCATCTTTGCCGTTGTACGCATGTATGACCCGGTATCCGGCGTCGGTGAGTGCGATCGTCAATAGTTCGCTTGCATCCAAATCATCCTCGACAACCAGTATCAGCGGCTCATCCCCGCTCGCACCGGCTGGCTCAGTTATCTCCGGAATCTCGATCTCTTCGACCCTGCCGGTCTCTTCGCTCGCTCCAGTCTCTCTGACCTCCCGGGCAGCCACGACGTCTCCTGATGCAGACACTGAGGGTGTATCCGAAATCTCCGAAATCTTCAGTGTCTCCAGCCTCACCGGCGTTTTTGCTGTTTCCGGCGTCGCAGAGGTCTCAGGCGTTCCCGCTTCCGCCTTGCCTGCAACAGGCATCGTGAATATAAACGTGCTGCCCCTGTCCGGCTCACTCTCAATCCACACCCTGCCGCCGTGTAGTTCCACAAACCGCTTGACAAGAGAGAGACCTAAGCCCGTTCCGCCGTACTTCCGAGACGTGGACGAGTCTGCCTGCACAAAGGGCTGGAACAGTTTTTTGGCAGCCTCAGACGAGATCCCGATTCCGGTGTCAGTTACCGAAATCTGCGCCATTCCCCCTTTGCGCTGCCCGTCAACCGTGATCGATCCGCCGTCCGGCGTGAACTTGATTGCGTTGCTCAGAAGGTTGTAGAGGATCTGTTTGAACTTGCTCACATCCCCGTTGATCGTAGTGAGTTCGGGTTGTACTGTTACAGTTATCCTGATCTTCTTCTTTGCGGCAATCGACAGAACCAGGGTCTTTGCCTCCTCAAGCACCGTCGAAACATCAAAATCGACATACTCCAGTTCCATCTTCCCCGACTCAACTTTCGAGAGATCAAGTATGTTATTGATGAGCTGCAGCAGGTGCTTACCGCTTGTGAGGACGTTTGTTGCGTATTTCGACTGTTTCTCATTAAGAGCGCCGAATGTCTCATCATGCAGGATCTCTGAAAAACCGATGATCGAGTTTAGCGGAGTTCTCAGTTCATGGCTCATATTTGCAAGGAACTCTGACTTTGTCTTGCTGGCTGCCGCAAGTTCCCGTGATGTCATCTCAAGCTCATCGCGCTGGTTCTTAAGCTTAGCTGCCATCTCCTGCGTCTGTATGTATGCCTGCGCGTTGTGCACAGACACAGCAAGCTGGTATGCAACACGTTTTATGAATCCGAGTACATCAGGCGTGACCACGCCGACATGACCTGTGACTATGACCCCGAGCAGCATCTCATTAAATATCATCGGAGTGCTGACGATTGTCTCGGGCGTGATTTCGCACAAACCTGCTTCCAGCCCGTAGATCGCGTCTTCCGGAACATCAGTAACCACAACCATCTCCTTCTCAAGAGCAGTCTGACCCGGGATGCCTTCGCCCAACGAGAACTTCCGCACCGAAACCACATCGTCCGTGCATCTGGTGACCGCGGGTACAAGCAGCTTGTTTCTGGCGTCGTACATGTAGATTACGCCTACTGGTGCACTGGTGTATTTCATAAGAAGGTTCAACCCCTCTGTCAAAACCACATTCAGGTCTATGGACTTACCGAGCGCAGTCAGGATATCAGTGTATGCCACCTCCATCTCACGCTTCACCGCGAGACTCTCCTCAGCTGCCATACGTTCGATGATCTCTATCTCGGACCGCTCAATTGCCTCGCTGAGCTCTTTTGTTCTATCCTCTACCTTATCTTCAAAATTTGAACGGGACTCGCTCAGCTCGGCGCTCAACAGGTTGAACTCGTTTGCAAAGAGTTCGATCTCATCACCGGTCTTGATATTGATCTCATAATTGAGGTTGCCGTCCCTAACTGCTCTGAGACCGCGATGCAGATCAGAGATGGGCTTTGATATCGTCCTCGTTACAAAGATAGATTCAACCATCCCAACCAACAGAAGAGCAAGGATTACCAGCGACATCGTATCACGCAATCTCGTAACCGACGCAAACGCTTCTTTCTCGCTCAGCTCTGCAAGCAGGTACCATTCCATCTCAGGTATGTATGTGTGAAATCTTAGAACGTCGGTACCCAGATAATTCCGGGTCAAAACCGCGCTAGCCCCATCCGCACTTACATAGCCCACATCAACCCTCTGTTTCAGGAATGTGTCCTTCGCAAACATTGCTGGCGTTATCATGTAGCCGTCCCTGTTCACGAGATATATCTCCCCGGTATCCCCAAGACCGATTCTGTTTGTTGTGATCACAAACAATTCCTTTTCCGCGTCAAAATCTATCACAAGAACTCCTGAAAATTCACCGTCCAGCAGAATCGGTGCTGATATGCCAATAACCGTATTTCCGGTGCATAAAGAGGTGTGAATGTCTTCAATGTAAACCCCGTATTGTCCCTTCAATAAGATGTCCGTGGTGCTTTTGTCAAGCCTGACATCATCATGAGTGGAGGCAATCACTATGCCATTTGCATCCAGCACCTTGATCATCGAAATCTCGTCGTGAGCCTGCATTACACTTTTTATCCTACGATTAACCTGCCCCATTCTCCATGTATGCTCCTTGCTTTCATTCACCGCACCGCGGAACGCGTTTCCTGCTGCCAGCGTCTTGGTGAGTTCTTTTTGCCCATTCAGAACCGTCTCGACATGATCCGCTCTCGACTGCGCAATTGCCTCCAGATGATGATAAACCTGCTCCTGTGTGATCTCCTTTGAGATCATCTGGCTGAAAATGGATATAACCGTGCCGGTGGCCAGTATGAACGTGATCAGGATTACAACAAGCTTGATCTGAATCTTCACGTATCTATTCCCCCATCATTTTCGTCCTCTGATCGTGTACCCCTATTCATCCTTCGTTTTTGGATTTGCGGATCCTGATTCCTTTGGAGGTTATATCGAAGACAGACAATTCCAGCGAGAGTTTCGTGCTGCGCATCTTCGGAATATCCGGATACCGCTCCCGCACTCCGGTGTAGGGGTTCTCTTTCACCATGAGTCTGATGGAACCGTACGCCGAGTATTCTGCAATTCCATGGGTCAAATTATGGGCAGCCTCGTCCGTAACTATCAGTGTGGTGCAGCCCTTGCTTGCGAGTATGCTGTTTATCGTATCGATTCTATCTCTAAAATCCTCAGCATCCATGTTCAATGTAAACACCCCATGTTATTGATGACCACCACATCGGAATCGTTCGGCGCCTGACGCACCTGTTATCAGCACTGCCTTATCGCGGGGGTAGCCCCCGCTCAGTTTTATGTCCGGTTCGGCAATCCCTGTTGGTATGCGTTCTATCGTGGTTACCCCGACTCCTTTTTTTCGTATGTACCGCAGATACCCAACTCCAACAATACTTTTAGTGGCGGCGTATAAATGTGTTTCGCAGATATGTTTTGAGCCGGAAATCCAACCAGACATATATGCCCCATCGCATCAAAGAACTAATCTCTATTCGGAGTTTGTTCTGGTTTTGCGGAGTTTGATACCCTCTGAAGTTATATCGAAGACAGACAATTCCAGCGAGAGTTCGGTGCTACGCATCTTTTGAATGGTGATATACCGCTCAATCTTCTCGGTGTACGGGTTCTCCTTCATGATGAGTTTGATGGAACCATAAGACGAATACTTTGAAACTTCGTGTGTTAGTTCGTAAGCGGTCTCGTCCATGATAAAGAGCACAGTACAACCCTTGCTGGTAGTAAGTGTGTAGTTTATCATGTCCATTCTATCCCTGAATTCCTTGATGCTCATGTCAAGCGCAAACACCCCGATGTTATCGATGACTACCACATCAGTATCGTCCGGCACCACTCGTACCTGCTTGATTATGTCTATGTCGGTTGCCGGGGATCGGGAACCAAAATCCGCGGCTTGCCCGATATTGCGCATCCTTGTCTCAAGGACTCGCTTGATCACAAGCTGTTCACAATCAAGATAAGGCTCAAGCCCAAGCCCAAGCATCTCCGCCTGCACGAGAAGATCCTCTGGCGACTCCTCTGTTGCAATATGTACACACTTCAAGCCATCAGTGCAGGATCTGTGGATGAACTGTAACCCAAAGATGGTCTTCCCGGCGCCTGACGCACCTGTTATCAGCACTGCCTTACCGCGAGGGTAGCCCCCGCTCAGTTTTATGTCCAGTTCGGCAATCCCTGTTGGTACGCGCTCCATCGTGGCTACCCCGACTCCTTTTTTTGTATATATTGCGGATGCCTCATCACATCAAAGAAAAATCGCTATTCAGAGTTTGTTGTGGATTTGTGGATTCTGATGCCTCCCGAAGTTATATCGAAGACAGACAATTCCAGCGAGAGTTTCGTGCTGCGCATCTTCGGAATATCCAGATACCGCTCACGTACTCCGGTGTAGGGGTTCTCTTTCATCATGAGTCTGATGGAACCGTACGCTGAGTATTCTGCAATTCCATGGGTCAGATTATGGGCAGCCTCGTCCATAACTATCAGTGTGGTGCAGCCCTTGCTTGTGAGTGCACGGGTTATCATGTCGAGCATGTCCCGGAACTCCTTGACGCTCGTGTTCAGTGCAAACACCCCTATATTATCGATGATCACCACACCAATATCATCCGGTATCAGTTTTACCTGCTCAAGCAGGTCGATATCAGTCGTTTCAAACCCATAGCCAAGTTGTGCTGACATCTCTGCGCTCTCAGTCCTGCTCTCATAGACGCGCTCGATTCTAAGCTGTCCGGAATTGAGATATGGTCTTAGATCAAGTCCAAGAATCTCAGCCTGTATGAGAATATCTTCAGGTGATTCTTCTGTTGCGATATGAATACACTTCCTGCCATCGATTAAGGATTTTTGGATGAAGTGCAGTCCAAATATAGTCTTTCCAGCACCGGGTGTACCTGTCAACAGTATCGCTCTTCCTTTTGGGTAGCCTCCACCCAGTTTTGCGTCCAGTTCTGATATCCCGGTTGATATACGCTCCATTCAGTCACCCAAACCCGGCGATGCGCAACCGCACATCACACAGTAATATATCTCATACAATCACATATAAATATATCACAGAAAACCCACCGCCGCACGACACGCCATGCAAACATATCGCCAATATCTTGGTGTAACACTATCTTCCACGCCGATCTCGTGGTTTTTTCCGCCTCCACTAAACACATACTAAATATTTGATAATTTCACCTTCGGGCAGTTTTGCGCCAGTATCTTCTCTTGTTATAGGTACGCGGCAGAAGACCCCGCTACTTGTAGCGGGGGGGAAGTCACATTCATTACATGCTGCACGCATACCTGATACCGATGGATGCGGATACACAAAGCGCCGAAACGAATGGGATCACCGAAGCAGTTAAAGCAGCCGCGCGGGCAAAATTCGAGAAAGAACAGTTCGAGCAGCATTACCGGCAATGGATCACTCTGGTGGCATCTGACATCGCACTGCCGATGAGGAACGCTGAACGGGCGGAGATAAATGCTGTGATCAGTCGATGCGAGCAGTATCAGAATGACCCTCCATCGATGTATACCCCCGTCTCTGACGATCTACGTGCGCTGATGGAGCGACTGGTAGGATTTGATCGGCTGCAGGGCATTCTGCTGCTATCGGCAGACATGGTCGCTTTTGCGCCATCGATCCACATGCAGCACCAGAACATTCTTGATTATGCCATTGCGATGAACCGGCGCTTCTTCTTCAAAGTCTACTGGTTTCCGATCATCGTGCTTAACCAGTCATTCATCGAGCAGGCAGATGAGCGGATGCTCCATTTCGTGCTTGAACATGAACTGATCCAGAGCGAGATGTACACAGAACATGTGGCTGCGCATGGCTGCCGACCGTTTAGCTTCGATGAGAAGCGTGCAATTGATGGACAGGCGTTGTATATGGCGGTTGAGCGGTCAGGGCTCACGCAGGACGAGCATATCAGAGAGCGCGAACTGATGCAGGAGATTTCGATGTCCGCGCCGCCAGTGCCAAAAACCTTTGCAGAGACCTCTCTTTATGAATATCTTGACAGGCACTGGGAAGCTATAAAAGATCTTGGCGTCAAAGGGGAAACAGAGTCCGAGGCAGAGTTTGAGGCGATGGTTTTGCAGGAACATGGCTGGATCGACTTTTCTCATGAGATTTACGGGCTGTTTCTTACCCGGTTAAAGGAGAAGCTGGATGTCACCTATCTTAAGTATGGGTATGTGTGACATTAGCGCGTCCTGATTTTTTCGTGAGTCTTTTTAATTTCTTCCGGGCAGCTAAAAAAACATGATACCAATCCTGCGAACAGCGGTAGGATGGGACTTCCGAAATCAGTGTAATCCGGGTTAATCCGTGGCAAATAAAACTTTTAGCCACAGATTTTACAGATGGACACCGATCAAATGTTATTTTCCCAAGAGCGAGATTCATTCAAGAGGTTTCATACTATATTTGGGCTTATCCGACCGCACCACTGACGAGGCGGTGACCCAAACACAACATAATGTGACAGACCCCGCAGTGGGAAACCAATATATACATAGACGCGGAGACTTTATGGTTACAATCCGCCAATCGATTGTGATTTAAGAGGTGAATGTATGAGAAAAACACTGATATTGCTCTCAACGCTTATTCTGCTGATTTCAAGCATTCCGCTGGTTTTTTCCGAGGTGCAGTTTGATACGCTCGCACTGAGGGCACAGGATGTGGACTGTACGAAGTGTCACCCAGGGTCACCGCACACCCTCCACGAAGATGTGATGAAACAGAACCGGGTGACCTGTGAAGCTTGTCACGGAGATGCGCTGGAGATCGCGATCCCGCAGTGTGAAAAATGTCACGGCGGCACGATTCATGACGCGCATATCGCAAAGGTGAAGACTGAGGATTGTTCGTACTGCCATGGTGATATCAACACACACCACAACGGCGAGATCCTTGATACAACAGTGTGTGCACATTGCCACCGTGATCTCGTGGATGTGCACAACGGATGCGAAGCCTGCCACAAGACAGCGCCAAATATCGTGAAACCCGTCCAACACGCAGGAGTAACCATCCTGTGCCAGGACTGCCACGCGTATGATGATCTGGTGCATCTTCATGGCGAAGAGACCAATTCATCGATCTGTTACATGTGTCACAGACCTGAAGGCAACACCGAAGAACGGGAGTTAAAACCGGACGTGATTCCGCACCTGATCCATCTGCCGGATCTGGCGACCTGCGATGGCTGCCACATGCCGGAGGGCAAGGTAATCCTGCCTCCATGCAGCAACTGCCATGACCTGACCGGACTGCACCTGATCACGGTGGTGCCGCCGACGCAGCGTGGACTGGACTGCTCGGTCTGTCACCCTGAAAGTAGTGCGACAGCGATGGCTCCGGATATGACTGCCAAACCGGCGGCGACATCGGTTGCAACAACCGAATCAACCGGGACCGCAGAGACAACAGAAGCAACAGAAACTACTGAGGCAACAGAGGCTGCGGCAGCGCCCGAGGAAGGGGCGGCAACCGGAGAAGATGCCACACCCGGATTTGGGGTGATGTTGCTGACCGTTGCAGGTACTGTGGCGTATGTAGTCCGGCGAATGAGATGATGCTACGATAGCATCGAAATTCGCCCTTTTATTTTTTTGGTACGTGTTTAGGGCTTGCCAAAAAAAATAGCCTGTTAAAATTCGTGTTATTCATCCATTCGTTAACTTTGTGATAAAATCGGCATAAGAGATCACGAATGGCACGAATAAACGAATCGCACGAATGCGGGGGATGCAGGATGCCATCAGATAACTTTACTACTTTATTTTTCGGTGAGCACTTAGCTAGCCTCAAGATTGAACAGATTTCCACGAGAAAGTATGGGGGGACGGGATATGAAATGCCTGATTCTACTGTTTTCTGTGGTCGATAGCAGTAGCCCTCACGTGTGTAGAAATCGCGGGCGTCACTCCTTCGTCTTTCTCGTTAAATCAGAGAAACGAGAAAGACGCGAAGAATGAAAAATCACTTCTTCCGGCATCTTTTGAAAACCACGAAAGTCCGTTAGAATCAGGAAAAAGTATGGTTCTCTGGTATCTTCCGTGACCGTGAACCCGAGCTCTACTAGATTAATCATCTATTCAGCCGCACGATATCGGTTTTGCAGAGTTCTTCCGGTCAGTTGAAAATATAATGAACCGCGGATAAACGCAGATGAACGCGGATTTGTTAATCAGGTATCTGCGTTTATCTGCGTGCATCTGCGGTTAATAGAATTGAAATAAGCTATAATAACCAGAAAGTAATAAAATCACTAACATTGAGGGATATTCCTTATTTACTTGATTTATTATGGAGATCGATTTCACGGGAAGTATGTGTTTAGCTAACTAAATCGACATCGGTAGGCGGTGTAATTTCGTACATTTTTCGATTTTTGATAATGGCTACAATTTCCAGATTCAAAAACGATAACAAGCGGAATACCCTGAGAACTCTTGATTCATGTCGATTTTGGTATATTATGGCTCTTGATAGCGAATCTGGTAGCTAAACACATACCACGGGAATTACCAAAGAGCCAAAAGTATATCGCCAGCCCCCGCCCGAAGGGCATTTCTTACTCGCAAACTTTTCACAAAAGTTTGATCAAAA
>CBDUQO010000030.1:0-15529 GCA_965369365.1 uncultured Methanosarcinales archaeon | reverse complement strand
GGGTATCTGCGACGGACGAGCACACACGCGAGAGCACGCCGCCGCCGGACGACGCATCACATGGGGATGTGCGGCGCCCGTCCGGCTCGCGCTTTCTTTTTTGCCCCCGGGTGATTTTCATGGCTGAAAGGCAGATTGAGGCAGATGAGACGCCGTGTCCGCTCGACAGTCGGCGAGTGGGTCGGCTTGCTGGCGGCAAGAGCCACAAGGTCGAATTTCAAGTGCATGTGGTGTGGCTGTGCGGTATTTTTATATCCTTCTAACCTAAGTTACCCGTGGTGACACAATGATGCAAGTAAAAGTGTCTTCTAAGGGTCTGGTAACACTACCAAAACAGATAAGAGAAGAGTTTGAGATTGATAAAGGTGATTATTTGACGGTGTCTGCTGAGGGAAGAAAAATCATTTTCCAGAAGGTGGAGACAGAGGTAGATTGGGAGAATTCAGACGATATCTGGAAAGAATATGCTGCAAAAAGGATTAAATAAGAGCGATATCGAAAAAGGAGATATCGTTCTGGTAGATTTCTCGTACAGCGACTTGAAATGATCAAAACTCCGTCCTGCACTCGTGATGAGTAACTCTGTGTATAATTCAACATCTCCGGATGTCGTTGCCCTGCGAATAACGTCTAAACAAAAGGGAAGATGGGCGATTAAAATAACGAATGACGACATGGAGAATGGATTTTTTGAGATCGAAAGCTATGTAAAGATTGATTACATATTTACAATTGAGAATGTGATAATCGCAAAGATTGTGGGTAAATTAAGTGAGAAAAAAATTAACGAGATAAAAATGAGATTGGATGAGTTGTTTGATGTGGGGTGATGTCTGTTTGCATATACGTGGGGTATGCCGTGGTACATTTGCATTGGTTTACGACTACTGAATCGATTTCGCGGATGTATAAGGTGTCGAGAGCGCCAGCGGACGATCACGGGTAGGACGGGCAGCGAACCGCGGAGAGATCCGGCGGGCGGTTGTATCATGGTGGAGGTAGACATTTATGAGGGATTGAAAAACATATAAAACGACATGATCTCGCAGAGGGATAAAATGACAACAACGATATTGCATGCCGTTTTTGATGGTGAAGTGCTGAGACCAGAAGAAACCGTATGTCTGGAAGTGGGTGAGCGTTATACTTTGATGGTCGAATCGAAGCAGAAGATCAGTGATATCGAAAATGACCCTGCATTCGATCTTTCTTCATTAGCTGTGGAAACAAAGATCTTGGATCTGGCAACGGAACATGATCACTACTTATATGGAACACCAAGGCGTGGATCGGATGGTGACTGATACATGTCTTGTTGATACGGTCTGCTGGATTGCTCTGCTCAATCAAGATGATCGGTTGCATAAATCCACTGATCGCAAATATAAGTCATTAATGAAGTCTGAGTATCGTTTCGTTACCACAACTTCGATTTTAAATGAAACTGCAAATGCACTCAGTGACCCACGCTTTCGATTGAGAGTGGTCGAATTTTACCGGCGTTTGCAGATATCTTCTCGTGTCGAGGTTGTTTTTATCGATCAGCGGTTATGGTCGGATGGGTGGCAACTTTATGAAAAACGGCACGACAAAGCATGGAGTTTAACTGACTGCATATCAATCGTTGTGATGGAAGAACATGGATTAAGAGAAGTACGGACCAACGATAAGCATTTTCAAGCGTGCCAGCAGATGTTATGAGTGGGACGGACAGTGAACAGCAGGGAGATCCGGCGGTCATCTGCATCAAACAGTCGCAGTCATGAGATCATGCCGCCGCCGGAACGGACACGATACTGAAAAGCGCTCGTCCGGGGTCACACTTTTCTTTTTTGTTTCGTGCAATCGGCTTTTTGAACCCGATGTCCGGAAAATAATAATGCTAATAATGATACTAAGAATAATACTAATAATCTTTACGTCCCTGCATCTCTCTCGCCTTTCTCGTTAAATCGAGAAGGCAAGCAATCTATGTGAGGTGCAAGAACGCCAAGACGATATGGCGCAAAGAGATATGATGTGTGAGCGCTTAATCTATAAACATACGGCAAAGATGTCATGGGCGAAGATGGGGGACATCATGGATAATAAGAACTTTAGAGATGAGATCAGTGCGATATCGCCGGTCATCGGTGTCATTCTGATGGTTGCGATCACCGTGATACTATCTGTGGTCATCGGGTCATACGTGTTCGGAAGTGCTGTCAACGTGGAGAAGTCGTACATCGTGGGCACGTCTGTGGAGCAGGTTAATGCAAATGAGGTCCGGGTTCTGGTTCATGGCGGGCTGGATTCCGACAAGCTCTGGTACATAAACGTGAGCATTGATGGTAGCGAGTTCAGGCGTGCCGATGTCAGCAATACCACGGCATATATACGCCCTGTAACAGGATCGTTTCCGGTGTTGGGAAATCCATCAGAGTCATCGACGGTGCCAATTGGCATGCCGGTGATGCTCAGCAATGCCACGGTGGTGTCCCCGGAACGCGATCATGTGGTTATGGTAGCGACTTTTACGGATGGTACGCGGCAGGTCATTCTGGACACTCATGTGTGATGTGCCCGCCCTGGGTCGCGCTTTTTTTTGTTTCGTGCAATCAAATGGTTCTTTTGAACCCGATTCCGGAGAATGACGACTCTCCAAAAATAATGACTGCAAATGCGGTGTAGCGCCCGGGTAGATGAAACGCCAACAGACTCAAAATATTCGTGCCCTCCATGACCTCACGCGGTTAGGAGTTGTGCTGCATCCTTTGCAAAGTACGTGATGATCATGTCGGCGCCCGCACGCTTGATCGAGAGCAATGATTCGCATATCGCCAGATCCCGATCGAGCCACCCCTTCGCACCGGCAGCCACGATCATCGCATACTCACCACTCACCTGATATGCAGCCGTTGGCATCGAAAACGTGGTCTTGACCCGATGCAGGATATCAAGATATGGGAGCGCGGGCTTCACCATCACGATGTCGGCGCCCTCGCCTATGTCCAGTTCAAGCTCACGCATCGCCTCATCCGAGTTTGCAGGATCCATCTGGTACCCTGAGCGGTCTCCAAACGCGTATCCCGAATCCACAGCCTCTCGAAACGGTCCATAGAAACATGAGCAGTACTTGGCAGCGTAGGACATGATCGGGGTGTCTGTGAACCCATCGATATCAAGCGCAGTCCTGATCGCACGTACCATGCCATCCATCATGCCAGATGGCGCAACAATGTCAGCACCTGCCCGGGCATGGCTTACTGCAACCTTCCCGAGAATGGGTAGCGTCAGGTCATTGAGCACCCGCTCCGCATTATAATCGACGATGCCGCAGTGCCCGTGCGTGGTGTACTCACACAGACAGACATCGGTTATAATAAGTAGATCGTCCGTCTCAGACCGGATATTTTGTATTGCCTGTTGGATAACGCCATTATCGTCGTAAGCGCTCGCCCCCTCTTCGTCCTTCATCTCAGGTATCCCGAAAAGGAGAATTG
The DNA here is from genome assembly GCA_965369365.1 of uncultured Methanosarcinales archaeon. Lineage (GTDB taxonomy): Archaea > Halobacteriota > Methanosarcinia > Methanosarcinales > Methanogasteraceae > Methanogaster_D. The sequence goes on along the minus strand of CBDUQO010000030.1, from coordinate 12,047 downwards.
CCGGGATTCCAAGATCTTCAATCTCATTTGCCTCATCCGCGACCTCATCCAGTGGGAACCGATATTGGTCTGGCATGGATTCGATCTCCACCGGTTTTTCGATGGTTTCATCCACAAAGATAGGGCAGATCAGGTTATTCACGGAAAGCTCTGTTTCAACCACGAGGTTTCGAATTCCAGGCTGCCGCAACCTGCGCATCCGTGTTTTCGGGAACATAACATCATATATTATGGCACATCGATGATTAATCCTTCGACTGCCTGATGATGCACCACGACATCGTGTGTTGCCATAAACCAGCCCACCCATTACACTTTAATATCAAGCACCTGATTATATTACTATGCCCGAACAGCAGGACTACCTCGAAAATTACACGAGTGTGAAAAGCATCGTGCGTGAGGCGTTGCCGTTTGAACTCATATACACCGTAGGAGGAGTCTTTGCTGGCATCATTCTGGTTCAGATGACCGATCAGATCGAGATGATTCCCGGGCTTCTGGTACTCGTGCCCGCGATACTCGGAATGCGCGGCAACATCTCGTGCACACTCGGATCTCGACTTGGCAGCGCGATACACCTTGGATTAATCGATAAGATTGAGCGCAACCCGGAGCTGATTGGCAATGTGACAGGCTCGCTTACGCTCAGCCTGATCATGTCGATTGTACTTGGGATTCTTGCACACCTCTTCACAATCGCTCTTGGGATGCAGAGTGCAGGTATAATTGTGCTCGTTGCGATAGCGGTCTTCGCAGGTGTGCTATCAGGCATCATCCTCTCCGCCATCGCCGTAGTCATAACCATCGGTGCATTCAGGCGCGGTCTTGATCCGGACAACATCACAACCCCCGCTCTCGGAACGCTTGGCGATATCGTCACGATGTACATGATTTTCATAGCGGTGAAGGAGGTGACCTGGATATGGCATATTACACCGTAACCGGAATCGTGAAGCGCGGAATCCCAGTTCTTTTCGTCGCTGCGATCATTGGTACGATGGCAGGGCAGATACTCCATGTGAGGCAGGATATGTTAATCAATTTTTCTGTACTTCTGATACTGATTCCCCCGTTAATTAAGATCGGTGGCGATACCGGATCGATTCTCGGGGCACGACTATCGTCGGCATTTCGTCTCGGTCTTGTGGACTCGATAGGGAGTGTGGTGGTTAGGAATAGCGTTCTTGCATGCCTGCTGATCGGATTTGCCGCATGTCTGATGTTGAGTGTGGTTGTCTGGGTGGCAGCCATCGCATTAAACATCGACGTCGTGTATGTTACGCTGCTTAAAATAACACTGGTTGCCGGGTCCATCGAGATCGTCACGGTCTTTGCCCTAACGATCTGCATCGCATTTCTGGCGCACAAGTACGGTCTTGATCCGGATGACGTCGTGATACCAATCACCACCTCCATCGGTGACATCGTGGGGATTGTGTCAGTCTTTGTCGCGATCTGGATGGTGGCGTAAATCGGATATGCTATGAGGTGTGCGTTGTTGGGTAATACTTTGAAACGCGGGCGTATTTCTACCAATTATCTATCATATAACTCTGGATCCCATTATCGGGCGGTCTGACAAAGCATTTTCTGTGTTTTGCCGCGCCATGGTGCAATACCGCACCCGCGCCCCACCCGTCGTCACCTGATACACCCCTACCACATACCACATACCACATACCACAAATCCAAACCTTTCTTTTGTCATGCGTTATAATCACACTGCCATGGATTACGAGGTCGTTGTGGTTGGAGCAGGACCTGCCGGCTGTCTGGCAGCGAAGTACGCCGCGAAGAACGGAGCAAAGACTCTCATCATCGAAGAACATGCGTCCATCGGGTCGCCGGTGCAGTGCGCAGGGCTGCTAAGCGTAAACGCAGTCAGAGAGTGCGAAGTAGCTCCTGACAGCCGTTTTCATCCGATCACCGGTGCGTTTATCTATGCACCAGACGGACAGCGAATTTGCATAGCAGGAGACGAGATCAAGGCGTACGTAGTCGATCGGAGGCTCTTTGACCGTGCGCTTGCGCAGGATGCTGTCCGGGAAGGCGCAGAAATACTCATGCGGACGCGCGCGGTTGGTATGGATAGCAAGGATTCGGGAAATCGCACCGATCACAGAAAGGTTCTCCGCATCCTGACTGAAGGGGCGCCAGATACGATCGAGGCAGACGTTATCATCGGAGCCGACGGGATCCGGAGCCATGTCGCACGGTGGGCAGGCATTGACACGCCAAAAACAATCCTTTCGGGCGCACAGCTAAGTACGGTCTACGATTTCGACGATCCCCATTTTGTTGAGATATTTCCGGGATCGTGTGCGCCAGGATTCTTTGCGTGGGCGGTTCCGCACCATGATGGCGCACGGATCGGGCTTGCAGTCAGACCGGAACCGCAACAGATGGTAGGATCAAGGTCCGAATCAGCGACTGGGGCAGTAACTGGCGCTGCATGGGATTATCTGCAACGATTGGTCTCAGAGCACCATATCATAGCAGGAAAGTGTCATTCCGGCATCTCCAGCATCGTGCTCGGCGGAATCCCGATTGGCACACCACAGAAAGCCGTTGCAGATAGTGTGATGATCACCGGTGACGCGGCAGGACAGGTCAAACCGACATCCGGCGGGGGTGTATATCCCGGTGCAATCTGCGCGAAGATCGCCGGAAAAGTAGCTGCGGATGCAGTCAGGGATGGTGACACGTCTGCCAGGCGGCTTGCAGTATATGATCGGCTCTGGAGAGCTAAGATCGGGCGAGAACTGGCGATCGGAAAGAGAATTAATGAATGGATGGCAAATCTCAGCGATTCAAGGATCAATCGATTGATTGAGGTAATTAATGACGATGAATTGCTGGATCTAATCACGAGATATGGCGATATGGATCATCCGTCAGTTGTCGTGCGAAAACTTCTGATGAACCGGAAGAGCGTGGGTGTTTTTGCAAAACTGATCCGGATGCTGTGAACGGCACAAAAACACCAAAACAAGAGGTGCGCTATGAGTCCTGCTCGACATTTGACCGGTTATTTTTTGGCAAGCCCTAACACCATACTCTTGTGTTAATATTATGAAATCCCGTGGTTTTTTTCATATCAGCTAAACACACCCAAAAACGGGAGTGTTTCACGGCACTTTGACGAGATAACTCCGCTGCCGCACATAGACGACGCTCACACCAGTATCGAGCAATTTTGCCTTCAGTTCAGCGTCGTTGGTCAAAACAGCAGCACCCATCCGGGTGGCAAGCGCGAGAATGGCGTCATCGACATTTCCGGCAGTTTCGACGATCTTGCACCGATCTAACAATGATACAGCAACGCTGGCGGCGTTTTGATCTGCACCCCTACCAGACGATGTGAGCCGCTCCAGTTCACGCACCACGCCGGAGGGCACAATAAACTCGTCAAAGTCGAGCGTGACAAGATCTGAAAATATATCGACACCCAGTTGCACCGGAACCATCAGCGCATTGGTGTCGAGAACTATCTTCATTCAGCCAGCTCGCCAACCCCGATTAGGCGCCACCGGGCTCCGATTTGTCTTGATATCGCAACTCTTGACCCAATCTCGGCGCATACGGGACGTTTCAGCCGGACGCTGATAGTGGAACCGCGCGCGCCCACGACGATGCCGACAGTGGTAGCGGTGCCGATGTTTAACATCAGCGGCTCGTTTACGCGGATGGCATCGACCTCAGCACTGTCACTTGATCCGACGACCCGATCAAGGAGCTTGGTGTGCATCTTGAACGTTTCCCAGACCGGAGGAAGCGTGCCGGGTTTGCCAGCGATCTGACCGGTGAGCTGGTCGCTTTTTGTCATTGCCGGGTCCAGTTTCGTACCAATCGCAAGAAGTCCACCAGGAGTTGCTTTTTTCTGCTTTTTCCCACCCGCGATTATGTTTGTAACCTCTGTTACGATTGGTATCCATTGCACACTACCAATCTGCTCGACCCGCCGCCCGGGTCTGATCTCGATTTCATCGCCGACGCGCAGATTGCCATGGCTGAGCGTGCCGCCGATCACGCCGCCAATCAGTTGTTCAGGGAGTATACCCGGTCGGTTAACATCAAACGACCGTGCGACCAAAAGACGCATCGGTTTATCTAAATCAGGCACAGGAGTTGGAATTACCTCTTCGAGTAGCTGAATCAAAAGGTCAATGTTTATCTTTTGTTGCGCAGAGATTGGGACAATTAGAGCATTTTCTGCGACGGTGCCCTTAACAAACTTCTTTATATCATTATAATGCTCTATCACGTCTTGTTTTGATACTAGATCAAGTTTATTGTGAACGATTACGATATTTTTGATCCCAATGATATCAAGCGCCATCAGATGTTCTCTTGTCTGTGGCTGTGGGCAGGGTTCATTTGCCCCGATCACAAGCACTGCCCCATCCATAATGGCAGCGCCTGATAGCATGGTAGCCATCAAGGTCTCGTGACCGGGTGAATCGACAAACGAAACCATGCGCAGCTCATCCGTCGCTGCGCCGCAATGCGGGCATTCCTTTTCTACAGTATAACACAGTGGTTCTTCGCATTTTGGGCATCGCCTGAAGGTGATATCTGCATAGCCCAATCGTATCGAGATACCTCTTTTCAGCTCTTCGCTATGCTGATCCGTCCACACCCCGGAGAGCGCGCTTACGAGCGTGGTTTTTCCATGATCGACATGCCCGACCATGCCGATATTAACACAGGGCTGTTTCAATCGTTTATATCCTCCGAAAACTTCTGTACCATACTATCCGCGGCAGTTATAAGAAACTTGTGGGTGCAAGATGGCTCTATGGTAATTCGCGAGTGCAAAAATCTCGTAGATAAATTGGGTCCGTGATGTGTTTGGGGCATGGAAATCACGAATATGCACGAATAAATGAATTTCACGAATGTTGAACCGAATAAATTTGTGCTATTTGTCCAAACGCGCTAATTTGTGATAAAAACTGACATAACTCGATAAAATTTCCGATAAACACCTGGAACTAAGGTGTAGCAACTTGGATGACTGAGCAAGCTCTTTATAAGTGTTGGTTACTGCAACGCTATATGCTATAGACCCAAAATAATCACCACCCATGGGGACAATAGACCGGACACAGAAACTCATGTCCGGGACGGTGGGTGGAGGCAAGCAATTTTGTGTAACTGCTGCCCCCTTAGTCTACTCAGCCACCTTTACCATGCACGGTCGGATCACCTTTAATTTATATTTGTACCCGCGCTGCAGTTCCTCCACAATGGTATCACTCGCAACGTCGCTCTGCACTTTAGCAACGGTCTCGTGCATGCGCGGATCAAAGGTCTCGCCGACCGACTCGATGGGCACAACATCCTCCTTTTCCAGCACAGCCCACAACTGCTGGAAAATCATCTCTATTCCCTTTTTTACGGCGCTTACATCATTGTTTTGCTGGACCGAATCAAGAGCGCGATCGAAATTATCGACCACGTCGAGCAATGATATAATAAGCTCTTCATTTGCATATCCAATCGAGTCTACCGTTTCTTTAGCGGTTCTCTTCTTGTAGTTTGCAAAATCTGCCTGGAGCCTCTGTAGTTGTGCGAAGCATGAGTCTGCTCGCTCTTCGCACTTTTCGAGACTCTCTGTTAGCTGCTGCAACTCTTGCTGCGGTTTGGCATCGGCATCCTCTCCGATCACCTCACGAGCATCTTCGCGGGTCACTGCATCCGTGTGATCGATATCAGTACCGATCATAGTCATGTGCTGATTGACCAGGTCCCGGAGCTAATTCCCTGCGTGTAGTTGCAAATATATCATCGATCTTGAGAATCATGGTTACGGCATCAGTGGCAGATTTCAGGGACTGGATTTTCACGCGGAGCGGTTCGATGATGCCCTGCTCATACATATCCACGACCTCACCGTTGTACACATTGATACCTGACGAATGGTTACCTTTGATGTGCTTTGACTTAAGCGCGGTCAACAGATCATCGGCGTCAAAACCGGCATTGTCAGCAAGCGTGTACGGCATTGTTTCCAGCGCATCGGCAAACGCACTCACCGCAAGCTGCTCCTTACCACCAATGGTTGCGGCATACTCCTTAAGACGCAGCGAAAGCTCGATCTCACATGCACCACCACCAGCTGTAACCACACCATCCTCAATAGTGTCTGCCACAACCCGTAGTGCGTCATTTAGTGCGCCTTCGACAGTGTCCACAACGTGCACGGTGCTGCCGTGTGCGACGATGGAGACTGTGCGCGGACCTGTGCAACCCGTTATATACATCAGTTCCTCGTCTTCGTTGCCCGTTTCCTCGATACGTCCGGCTGTGCCAAGATCGCTCTCTTCGACATCCACAATGTTTGAGATGATGGTTGCACCGGTTGCCCGTGAAATCGCCTCTAAATCGGCGTCTTTGACCCGTGCAACTCCAAGTATCCCGCGTTTGATAAGATAACCTTGCGAAGATTCGGTTATGCTCTTTGCAGTAAATATGACGTTTGTACCGATGTTGTAGAGGCTGTCGATGTCTGATTTAATAGAAGCCTCCTCTCCGTCATAAAATCCCTGCATCTGGTCCGGAGAACTTAATATGACTTTTTCTTTGCTTTTTCCGCATGGCATTACACCGAATTTTCGGTATTCTACGCTGGACGTTAGCAGCGCTATACGCGCATTCTCGACACGTTTTGGCATGGCATCGTTCACGCGAGACTTGTCAAGCACTATACCGGTTATCAGTTCAGTGTCCTCGATTTGCTTGCCAACGCTCGTCTTGATCAGGATGTCGTGAAATACATCAACGATTCCGTTTTCCTCGACTGCCTGTGCCGCCTGCACACACACGGATGCCAGAGCAGATCCTTCCTGCACCTTACCAACCATCGCGGTCGATGCAATGTTCTGCAGGAGCGCTGTATTATCCCGTGCCACATCGGTTGCAAGTTCGCTAAGTATCTCCTGTGATTTGCGCTCTGCCAGTTTGTACCCTACGCTGACCGTCGTTGGGTGGATACCTCGATCTACCAGATTGCCTGCTTTCTTCAGCAGTTCCCCTGCAAACATCACAGCGGCAGTCGTGCCGTCACCTGCTTCCTTTTCTTGCGTACTTGCCACGGCGACGATCATTTTTGCGCTTGGATGTTCCACATCGATCTTGCGTAGAATGGTCTCCCCGTCATTGGTGATTGTAATATCGCCCGCAGCATCGACCAGCATTTTATCCATGCCGCTCGGACCGAACGTCGATTTTACGGTGTTTGCCACCGCCATAGCAGCAGTGATATTCATGTGTATCGCGTCCTTCTTCTGTATGCGCTCTTTACTTGGATCTATTACGGTTATTGGTTGAGTTATCTGTCCAGCCATTCGGAACCTCCATAATTGGTATGATTTAACTGATAGTACTTCTATAAAAGGATTACGAAAGGGAAGTGTCCTGCCAAAACCTTTTCAATGAAGGGGGATTTATGCGAGCGGGCACATGGAGGGAGGGGGGATTGGGGGATTGGGGGGACTGTTGTAAAAAAGTTATTTTCCCGCTCGCATATATAACAATTAGACATGATAGTATATAAACTTTGTGGCTTAATAGCTACATAATCGCAGAGTGGTATGTCAGATTACAAAAGAGACTTTTTAATTTATTGTCCACTCATCTGCACACGTCCACAATCTCTTGCCGCTCCACGTCCACAAGCCCCATATCCGTGATCTTGAGCCTTGGTACTACAGGGAGCGCAAGGAACGAGAGCGTCATGAACGGAGATGGCAGCACACACCCAATCTCCTGCATCATGGCATGAAGGCCACGGAGTTTCGCATCCACCGATTCAACGCTTCCGGTGGATAGCAAGCCTGCGAAGGGCAGCGCGATGCCACCCATGATCTCGCCATCATACGCAACAGCAATCCCCCCACGCATCGTTCGTATCTCGTTGGCGCATATAGCCATGTCCTCAAAGTTAGTGCCGACCACGATCACGTTGTGCGAATCATGAGCGATGCTCTGGGCAAACGCCCCACCATCAATCCCAAAACCAGAAACAAACCCACGTCCAATACCCTCTGCTCCCGTGCAGTCTCCACAGTCCTCACAACCTCCCCCCCGCCCGTGCCGCTCAATAACCGCAATCGAGAGGATGTCCCGCGTGGGATCGGGGTACAGAACACCATTCTTTGGATGCAACGTCTCGATTCTCCAATCAGTAAATATCGCATCGGGAATCGCAACGATGATGTTTGCTTCCACTTCCGTGTCGCTTTTGAGATACAGGCTCTCGGGATGAATCCTCTTGAATCGCACCGTATCAAAGACCTCTGCCGGGTACATCGGCTTTGGATCGCTGTTGGCTGCCCCGCCCACAAAAACACGATTGATCACGAACCCGTGTAGGTCATCAAGCACCACGAGGTCGGCTTTTCTTCCGATGCTGATTGACCCGATTAGGTGATCGATCCGGTAATGCCTCGCTGTGTTGATCGTGCACATAGATATCGCCTCGATCGGATCGATGCCAAGCTCGATCGCGGTTCGTACATGCATATCCATGTAACCTGCGATCAGGTCCTCCGGGTGCCGGTCATCTGAGACAAAGAAGAAGCTGTCAAGCCCGATTCCATCCCGGACGAGCTGCGGCACAAACTCGCGGAGTGACTTTGCAGCAGATCCTTCCCGTAGCATCACAGCCATGCCCATCCGCGCCTTCTCGATCGCCTCATCGTACGTCAGTGCCTCGTGATCACTTGTTATGCCTGCGCAGAGATACCCTGCAAGATCGCTGCCAGTCATTCCAGGGCAGTGCCCGTCAGCCCGCTTTCCAAGAAACAAAGCTTCTTCGATCATATCCAGTTTTTCAGGATCTGCGGCAAGCACGCCCGGAAAGTCCATCACCTCGCCAAGCCCGATGACGCCGTCCTGGTACAGCAGTTGCGCCACCGTGGGTGCATCCAGCACCGCCCCGGACGTCTCAAGACTGCTTGACGGGACGCAGGATGGGATCATGACAAAAACGCTTGACGGCAGATCTTCGATCTCGCCTAAAACGAGTTCCACCCCTGGTTTTCCGAGAACATTTGCAATCTCGTGCGGATCGATGATCATGCCGGTTGTGCCGTGCCTGATCGCGGCACCCGCGAAGTTGGTCAGAGTTAACATGCTGGACTCATAGTGCACATGCCCATCGATCAAACCGGGAGCGACGAACTTTCCGGTTATATCGATGATCTCAGTGTCATCGCCGATTTTGTCGGATACGTCCCCGAGTCCAACGATGATGCCATCTTTTATTGCAATATCTGCCCGGAGAAGCTCTTTTGTGTTGACGTTGACAACCATTCCCCCGGTTAGCGCAAGGTCTGATTTTATTGTTCCTTTTCCTGCGGAGATCCGTTTGTGTAGCATCATGGTGATACTTTGATCGAGGATTGTTGAAGTATCTTTTCGTGTGTTTGGGTCATGGATACCTCTGACCGCTGACACACCATCAAACCCCATCTGACCAAATCCCAATACCTCACCCCTGCACTCACCCTCTCGTCCGCGCCAGGGCACGAACCAGACGCCCCAACCCTGCCGCACACAGTGCGCTTCCAAGGATCACGCAGATGATGGTCGGGATGCCAAGTGTAGCAGCCACAAAACCGAGAAATGACGGATACATCGAGGGGTTGTTCGGATGAATGAACCGCACGTTTCCGAGCATCGATAGAGGTATTTCAGCAAAATTATATATAATATAGTATCCAATTATCAGTGCGATAATTCCGCAGAGACAATACCATATAAGTGTCGCAACAGAAACATCAGTATCGCCTGCATCCAGCCGACGATCGTAGATGGCAAGCCCGGATCCCCCAAGAAATCCCGCGATCATGGCTGTAACCGGAGCAAAGTAACCCGCGAGCACGGATACGCCCCCGTAGATCATGCCTCCAGCTACAATGCCCATAAGAATTATCGGAAGTCGTGCTTTGTCTGGCATGTCTGATTCTGATTCTGATTATCCGGTCATTTGATCAGCCGATCATCCAACCGTAAGATCATGCGCCTGACCATGGCAGTCCGTGCACTGCCCCCCGCTCCCGTGTGACGGGTCCATCGTATGGCAGCCGCCGCTTGCGCACGTAACAGTTGTCCCGTGATCGGGATGGCACAGGACGCATTCAAGATATGCATGTTCGCTCCCGCTCTGCAGCATTGTGTTGAACGGTTCCGCGTGACAGTCCACGCACACACTTGATGTCGTGTCGGCTGAGTACTTAATCTCAAGTGGAACATGCCCAATCCTGTGGCAGTTGGTGCAGTCGCGCATCCCCATCCCGGTGTTGTGCCCGGCGTGGCAATCGATGCAGAGCATGGTGACCGCGTGTTCCGGATGGCACATATCACACGCAATGTCCGCATGTCGTGTGTGCTTTCGTGTAAACGTCTCCTTGATAAATGAACCGTGACACCTGGCACACTGGCTGTTGTCGTGTTCATCAAACTCGATCGATTCGGGTTTGTGCGGGTCGTGGCAACTGGTGCAGTCCAGCACATCAGAACCGTGCGGTAGTCCGTGGCAGTCGCTGCATGGGGGCAGGTAGCCATGCTGGATGTGGCAGTGATCACACTCAAGTGCCGAATGCAAACCGCCGCTCTCTTCGATGCCTTCGTACTGCGGAACGTGGCAGGAACGGCATCTGCTGCTATTCAGGGCGGAATTGTTGATCCGTTCAACCGGCGCATGTGGGTCCGGGTGGCAGCTTACGCAGGCAATGACGGTTGCGCCGTGTGTCTCAGGGTGGCAGTCCCGGCAGTCTGGCAGGTAGCCATGCTGGATGTGGCAGAAGGTGCAGTTCAAGGGCGCATGTTTGCCGCGTCCGGTCTCCAGAGACTGGTATTGTGGCGCGTGGCAATCCACGCATTCAGCGTTCCTCAACTCCGGATATATGCGGTTATTCGGTGAAGGCACCGACTTTGGTTCACTATCTCCTCCACCGTCCGTACATCCGCATACCACAAGTGCAGACATGATTACGACGATTAATATGATTGCGTCCTTTCCGCGTCTTAGCCGTGCCATGACTGATATCTCCTTGATAGCATGTTCCAGGCATCCGGTTACCATTGTGTCGCCCGAGTCTGCCATTGTCTTAGTATACTGGTTGTGCCGACAGTGAATAAGTTTTATGTACCTGCCGGACTGTTTTTATACGTATGGCTGAACTCTTCGATCAGGTAAAAAAATTTTACCGGAGTGATAGTCCGCGGGCAGAACTCCTGCGCGATATCCTCTCGGTTGCCAAAATCCTCCTACTATTTGCGGTCATATCGCAGATAGCGTTTGGAACATGGGCACCGATGCGGGCGATCGAATCCGGCAGCATGGTGCCAAACATGCAGATCGGAGATATCGTCTTCATAGAGGACATTTCACGCACGAAGATCGTTACGCAGGAAGAAGGTGCGATCAGCGGATATGACACATTCGGAGACTTTGGTAACGTGATCCTGTACAGGAAATACGGGCGTACTGACGTGACCCCGATCATCCATCGCGCGATGTATTACGTAGAAACAGGTGAGCCGATGTGGGCTGGTGGTCCGGCTGCGCCACATGCAGGATACATCACAAAGGGTGACCACAACCCGACCGATGACCAACATGGCATCTGCCGCGAACCCGTGCGGGAAAAGTGGGTAATCGGCGTTGCGCGTTTCCGTCTGCCTTACGCAGGATATGTTCGCCTTGTATTCGCAGATGTTCTCCGGAAATTTCAGGAATTAATAGGCAATGAGCCCCGGGACCAGTACGACCATCCCTAAAAAAATCGGCTCTCTGGTATCTTGAGTTGCAGTGACCAACGCTTATAACGAGGTTGCCCATTTTATCCGAATCTTCCCACTTTGATTTAGGAGATTTTCCGAGAATTTAGTTCATTTATAGGCAGTTTTTATCACGAATTTAACGAATGGACAAATGACACGAATTTATTCAGATTTATCATTCGTGTCATTTGTTTATTCGTGTCATTCGTGATCTCTACGCCTCCAATACCCACCGGCACAATTCATCTTGC
>CBDUQO010000029.1:0-15688 GCA_965369365.1 uncultured Methanosarcinales archaeon | reverse complement strand
ATCTCCGCAATCAAACAAAACTCCCCTGTAGATGTCGCCTGCATGGTATGTGCGTCGCTTGGGGTCTCCATGCCAAATTTCTGGCTGGGACTCCTGCTCATGCTGCTCTTCGGTGTGTATCTGGGCTGGCTTCCTGTAGCTGGTTATGGTGATGGTGGCGATCTTGAGCACATCCTGCTGCCAGCCATAACACTCGGAACCGGTTCTGCTGCGATCACTGCGAGGCTGATGCGGTCAAGTATGCTTGAAGCACTCGGGCAGGACTACATACAGACAGCTCGTGCGAAAGGCGTCTCTGAACGGATCGTTATAGGCAAACACGCTCTTAAGAACGCCCTGATCCCGGTCGTGACCATGGTTGGACTCAACTTTGGATACCTCCTCAACGGTTCGATCGTGGTCGAGACGATCTTCGGATGGCCCGGCATTGGCAGGCTGACGATCGATTCGATAAACATGAGGGATTATATGATGGTTCAGGGCTGCATCGTGTTTATAGCGATTCTTTTTGTGGTAATCAACCTGCTTGTTGACATCTCATACCGGTATATCGATCCGAGGATACGCTATGAATCAGCATGATAACGACAGTTGGGTTACTAACGCTGCAGCGCGAGTACGAGAGAGCAGGTCTGCCATGCTCGGTCTTGCTATCGTTGTCTTGCTTGTTCTCCTGGCGATCTTCGCACCCCAACTATCGCCAAACGATCCCACAAAGGTGTGTCTGGGGGATCGGCTGATATCACCATTCACAGAATCAAAATACCCGCTTGGAACGGATCATCTGGGAAGATGCGTCCTTTCAAGACTGTTATATGGTGCAAGAGTCTCGCTTGCGGTCGGGATCACCGTGGTCGGCATATCCACCGCGATCGGTACCGCTCTTGGAGTGGTTTCCGGGTACTATGGTGGGATATTGGATTCCGTGATTATGCGTTTCGTTGATGCCACCCTCGCCCTCCCGAGCATATTTCTGGCGGTGGTGATCGCGGGCATGCTCGGGCGAGGGCTTGCGAGTGTCATGATTGCGCTCGTTGCGATAGAATGGACGAGCTACGCCCGAGTTGCACGGGGTTCGGTGATGTCACTCCGGGAGAAGGAGTTTATAGAGTCTGCACGATCGCTTGGCGCACGTGACAGCTATATCATGGCTTGCCACATTCTTCCAAACATCATCGCCCCGGTAATCGTGGTGGCAACGATCGGCATGGCGTATGTGATACTTGCAGCAGCGGCATTGAGCTTCCTTGGTTTTGGTGCGCAGCCACCGACGCCTGAGTGGGGTGCGATGTTAAACGCCGGACGTGTGTATATGCGAACAGCGCCATATCTCACGATCCTTCCGGGATTTGCGATAATGCTTCTGGTCCTTGCGTTCAATCTCCTTGGTGATGGGCTCAGAGACATACTGGACCCGCGGCGGGTGGTGGTTGAGTGAGTTCACTTGAGGTAATCGATCTGAAAACCCATTTTCCGACCCCGGACGGCAGTGTAAGAGCGGTTGACACAATCACCCTCTCGATCGGGGCGCATGAGACATTTGGCGTGATTGGTGAGACTGGTTGTGGAAAGACGGTACTTGGGCTCTCGGTTATGCGCCTTTTGCCCCCCACTGCAACGATAGGGGGAAAGATCGTATATGCTGGAAAGAATCTTCTCAAAGTGAGCGAGGCAGAGATGAGGGCGGTCAGAGGGGAAGAGATCGCAATGATCCTTCAGAACCCAACAACCTCCTTAAATCCGGTTATACGGGTGGGTGAACAGATTGCAGAAGCGATCAGACTCCACCAGGGACTTAATAGGAAAGATGCGAAAGAGAAAGCAGTCGAGATGCTTGATGCGGTCAAGATCCCATCGCCCGCCGGACGGGCAAACGAGTATCCGCACGAGTTTAGCGGGGGCATGAAGCAGCGGGTGATGATTGCGATGGGTCTTGCGTGTGATCCATCACTCATCATCGCTGATGAACCCACAAAAGGGCTTGATGTCACGATAAAAGCGCAGATCGTTGAATTGATACAAAAAGTGACCGAAAAGAAGGCGATGCTTCTCATAACCCACGATCTCGGCGTTGCAAGGGAGCTCTGTGATCGGATCGCGCTTATGTATGCAGGAGAACTGGTAGAATATGCGCGAATTGAAGAGATATTTAAAAACCCGCTGCACCCTTACACCAGAGGTTTCTTAGGGTCGCTCCCGGATCGGGGGCTTGTGCCGATACCGGGCATAAGCCCTTCCTTGATCGATCTTCCGGAGGGGTGCAGGTTTCATCCGAGATGCGAGCATGCAACAGACGTGTGCAGACAGAAACATCCGGAGATGGCTGAGGTTGCGGGCGGACATTTCGTGAGGTGTTTTCATGCTTGAAGTTGATGGGCTGACAAAATACTTTTCAGCAGGGATTCTACAAAAACGGCATGTTAAGGCAGTCGACGGCATCTCATTCCGAATTGAGAAAGGAAAGACACTGGGACTTGTCGGAGAGAGCGGCTGCGGAAAGACGACGATTGGTAGATTGATCATGCGGTTGATTGAGCCGACTGGCGGGAGGGTGCTATTTGATGACATCGATCTCCTATCGCTAAAAAAGAGCGAACTTCGGAAGATCCGACCGCGGATGCAGATGATCTTTCAGGATCCGGATTCTTCGCTCGACCCGAGGATGAAGATTGGAACGAGCATCGCAGAGCCTTTGAAAGTGCATGGTACGGTTCCGAAGCATGAACGATCGCAGAAGATTAGAGAACTGATCGAGACCGTGGGACTAAGTCCGGAGCATGTTAATCGTTATCCGTATCAACTGAGCGGCGGTCAGAACCAGCGTGTTGTGCTCGCAAGGATTCTTGCGATGAATCCTGATCTCATCATCGCTGACGAGCCCACATCCTCACTGGATGTCTCGGTTCAGGCGCAGATCTTGAATCTGATGAAGGATCTGCAAAAGAAGTTTGATCACACATATCTCTTCATCTCCCATGATCTTGATGTTGTCAGGATCATTGCTGACCAAATCGCGGTCATGTATCTCGGAAAGCTGGTTGAGATCGGGGAGACTCGTGATGTGTTCGGTTGTGCAAAGCATCCATATACTCAGGCACTGCTCTCTGCTGCAATCAGGCGTGCGCCGGCGGCTGAAGGGGCGAAACGGACACTCCTAAAAGGAGAGACTCCAAGTCCGATCGATGTACCCCGAGGGTGCAGGTTTCATACACGATGTCCGCGAAAAAAAGAGAGGTGCATGATCGAGGAGCCAGAACTTGTCGAAATTGGAGTTGGGCACCGTGTGGCATGTCATTTTATCTGAATATCGAAAATCGAAATGTTTATGTCACAATGGATGCGAGGATTTGAAAAATGAGATTACGGCAATGGAGCCAGTTATGAAAAAAATATTATTATTATTTACGTTTGTTACCGTTCTTATGATGCTTGCAACCGATGTAGCAGCAGAGGAACCGGAAGCCAACGCTAGCGTCCGGGTCAACGCCCCCGAATCCGTATCCGGAACGTTTGGGGTAACGGTCAATATTGAAGATGTTACCGATCTTGACTCCGGGCAGTTCGATCTCTCGTTTGATCCGGACGTTGTGAGTGTTGTTGATGTTGAGTCCGGAAGCATAGATGGTACGGAGGTGCCAATAGGTATGTGGCGTCTAATGGAGGATGGGCGGGTCCGTGTGACCTTCAATCTCGATGGCGTTGATGGGGTGAGCGGATCGGGATATGTATCAAGGATCATCTTTGAGGCGTTGGGCGCACAAGGAGCTGTCAGTGTAATGGACATATCGGACGGTGGACTTGGCGGGGTGAATCCGAATATGGACCGAGGAGACCTTTCTACTTCAACAATAGAACTCCCTGCAAACTGGTTCAACGACACTGTGACAATTGGTGACGCAACACAAGCAGCACCCATCGCGAGATCGACGCCGAGACCAACGTCGGATACGGCATCAGACCGATCACTCGATCCAACGCAGGAGCCAACCACCGCATCGGTTGTGCAGGAGGTATCGAGTGTGGCAGATTCAGCCAGAGAGTGTGAAAATGATGAACCGGATGGTCCGGAGCTGCTGACGACACAAAACTGTATTTATCTCTACACAATCATTGGATTGTTTGCTTTTATATATGCATTTACACTACTGCGGTGAGACTGATATGTGCACACAGAATAAAGACCAAAAACGACCTGCAACGATTGCCATAATCCTGATTGCAGCGATCATATTTGCAATCCCGGCAGCATCAGGGACAAACGTCAGCGTAGTTGTACCGGATTATGAACTGTTAGAGGGCGATACTTTTCCAGTCATCATCGAGATTGATTATGTCGAGAATCTTGATTCGGGACAGTTTGACCTTTATTTTAATTCGAAGGTTATAAATGTGTTAAATGTGGTAGATGACGATTGCGCTTCAGCCGTTGAAGTTGGAATCATAAGCGGAACCGATGTGCCGATAGAGGGGTGCACAATCGTAAGTTATGCCCCCGATACTTTAGGTGGTGATGGTTCTTCGGTGGGAGATTATAAGATATGGGTGCCATTCAACCTTGCTGGTTCTGATGGGGTGAGTGGCTCGGGTCATCTGGCAACGATAACTTTTGAAGTAACCGGAAAAAGCGGGGACCACAGCGTTTTAAACTTCCTATATGACGATATTGCTGAAACACCAAATCTTGTCGATACCAACAAAGAGATAATAATAGGTACAAAATGGATCGATGGTAATGTGACCATCGGCACTTCGGAATCCGATTCAAAAATCACCCCCCCGCCTACATCCACTACAAAGCAAAAATATGATGTCAGTGTGTACGCGAAGAATCTTGACGATGATTCATTAGATGTGCATCTATTGATCGATGGGGGGGATCGAGGCTATAAAACAGTTTCATCTGGTAAGACGTCCCCAAAATATGATAAACCCGCCCCAAGAGATTACACATTGGAGGAGGGCGCGCACACCTTTACCATTAGATGGTTCGACACGGACACCGATGAAGAGTATGAAAAAACCGAAGAACATAGTATAACATCGGCAACGACCATAATACTCCAGACTGATGAGCACACCGAGGATGAAGATGAGATCAGTGCCCAGGTGTATGTAAAGAATCTCGATGACGAGGATCAAACGGTCTACCTATACCTCGATGGGGATTACAAGAAGTATATGGGCATCGCTTCAAATAGTACCGGTTACTATGATAAATATGAGTTTGAGGACGACGAAGATACGTTGCATTCATTCAAGATTGTATGGCTCGATCCGGGAACTGATGAAGAATATCAAAAGATCACAAGAAGTCACATAACAGGCGAAGAGGCTGTGACCCTGTATATCGATAAGCACACGAAAGAGGATGTGATTTTATTGTCTAATGAAACTCTAACCCCGGTTCAAGCTCGTTCTACACCAACTACACCCCCTGCTCAATCAACCGGTAATTCGCAGCCATCTATCAGAAACACAGCAAGTAGCACTACATTTCACACTGACCCGGCACCGCCGGAAAATTCTGCCGGAAACACTGGTTCGGGACCGGGCATCAACCCCCTGTATACACTGATCGGGTTCATTACTGCGGGTTTTGCGCTGCTCCAGATCCGAAGAAGTTAATATGGTAATAGATATGAAGACACTTCTATATTTTTTGATGATCGTCCTACTGTGCACAAACATCACCTCTGCTTACGACGAGGATGATCTGGAATGGGCATGTGGCAGCTCAAAAAAACTCCACCTTGGTGAAACAATCTCGAATGGTAATTTTACCGTAGAAGCTTACAATTTTCCGAGATCCGGCCAGAACGAGGGCAGGTTCGTAGGGATCAGGTTATATGAGAACGGCATCCCGGTCTCAGACCAGACGCTTGTAGAATGTGATGATTACATTTATGATGAGATGATCCGGATCACGGCTCTTGAATTTTCTGTGCCAGCTTCGGATTGGACAACCGATCTGCCAGAGGAGCTCTGGGCGGAGATCAAGATTGAACCGATCGGCGTGCCGCGTTTTGATGTGGGATTTGTGACTGATACGGATGAGTACTTTACATACTCGTCCCACATCGAGGTAGACCTCACTATTCAGAACACCGGAGATGCCGAGGCACGCGACGTTGCGATCTATGTGGACGGCGACGGTCTTGAAGTGATCGGAGGAACGGCGCACCATCAATGCAGCGATCTTGAGAAAGGGCGACGTGTGGACGGTACAATTGAGACAACAGTGTTCGATCCGATCACGCTCCGATTTGGTGTGCCTTCGGTGATAGAAGATCGCATATTCGATCTGACCGTAGAGATCGAGTGCCGTGATATAAAGGGCGTGAAGTATTCCTATTCCAAATCATACCCTGTGAAGGTCTCTGGCATGTTCAAGATATCAAAATCAATAAATGACAATATATACATGGATGAAATCGCCACAGTCACAGTATCGCTGGCAAATGACGGCGCACGCCCGATCAACTCAATCCGGGTGCGCGATGCCATACCGCCGGACTTTGAACTGATCGAGAACTCGTCGCTCAGTTGGGATCCGGATCTTAAAGCAGGCGAACGCAGGAGTTTTACATACTCGTTAAAGCCACTCCAGCCAAGTGAAGAGGGGTATGTTATCCCGGCTGCGATTGCGGAGTGGGCTGAGGATGGTAAGAACTACTCTGCACGATCAGATTCCCCCAGCATCACCGTACATGGTCCGAAGATAGAGGTATCAAAGACCGTGAGCCCGGAAACCATCAATATTGGTGGAATTGTGGCAGTCACAGTCGAGGTTGCAAACACGGGAAACGTGCTGGCGAGCGTTGATGTGACCGATTCGCTTCCTGAATGTGCCGTGCTGATCGATGGCGTGCCCCATGCCGACGCGGTTTTGCGGGCGGGCGAAAACCACGTATTCAGTTATACCATGCAGATAGATGCGGATACGGCAGGATCTATCGAACTACCGCCCGCCGTTGCTTATTTTGTGGATACTTATGAGCACAAGGGAACAATCGTTTCGGAAAACGGATCGATTACCGTGAATCCGGCAGCACCCCCGCGCCCGGCGCAGACAATCGTTACGTCGGATAAATCGGTCACCAACACGGCTACGGCAGATCCCGCCACACAAACAGCTGAAAAAGCCGGTTTGGGGTCGGTATGTGTGTTAGTTGGGTTCTTTGCTGCGGTATTTGTGATTAAGCGTGTTTAGGTGGAGATAAGGTAACTACTTGGTAAGGCTCATAACATCGTGTAGGCTCTCTGGTATCTTGAGTTGCAGTGACCAACGCTTATAAAGAGGTTGCCCATTTTATCCGAATCTTCCCACTTTGATTTAGGAGATTTTCCGAGAATTTAGTTCATTTATAGGCAGTTTTTATCACGAATTTAACGAATGGACAAATGACACAAATTTATTCCAATTTAGCATTCGTGCCATTTGTTTATTCGTGTCATTCGTGATCTCTACGCCTCCAATGCTTACAGGCACAATTCATCTTGCGAGATGCTTGTAACTCGAATTACCAGAGAGCCGAAAAATCACGAGATTTTATGGGGACTGATACGAGAAGATGGTAGCACATACAAGAATATTGGGGTTATCTGCAAAAAGCCACAGGCATTTTCGTAGAAACGTTAATATGCATCCAATCACCTTAGTACATATTCTCGTGCTCCGGTAGTGTAGTTCGGTCAATCATGGCGGCCTTTCGAGCCGTTGACTCGGGTTCAAATCCCGGCCGGAGCATCCGATGCTGTTTTTGTAGCATTTCAAGGCAACAAATTTTTGTGAAAAGTTTGTGAGTAAGAAACGCCCTCCCGGGGGCTGGCGATATACTTTTTCGTAAATAAAAATGGTGCGTAGAGGATGTGCTTGAAGCGCTGGAGGTGGGAATCTGTCCGGTTCTGTGAGAGTGCTCATAGTAACCACGTGGCTATTACCCCATCAATAGGTGCGATACGAGTCTACTTGATATCTTCAAGATTTCCGGGTCACTGGAAATTTTGATTGCGTCGTGTAAATATCCCAACAATATCTGAGTAGTTACGTTTTGAGGGGGTTTAAGCGATACCTCACAGTCTCGGCTTTCCTAACCTTCGCGACTCCCGGCTTTCCCGAGTGCTCGATAACTTTACAGTCCTCCCGCCAGAATACCGATGCATGAAACTTGTGGTTGGAATCACGGGCGCATCAGGTGTAGCTTATGGAATACGCCTTCTTGAGGTTTTGCAGGGCAGAGTGGACACATACCTGATCATAACGAGCGCAGCGCGCCAGATCATCGAGATTGAATCCGATACTAGCGTTCCGGCGGTCGAATCGCTCGCTACCAGCGTTCTGGGCGAATATGATTTCACAGCACCTGTTGCGAGTGGATCACATCTCTTTGATGGCATGGTGATCGTGCCGTGCAGCATGAAAACACTCGGGAGCGTGGCAAACGGCATATCAGATACTTTGATCGCGAGGACTGCCGATGTCTGCCTCAAAGAGGACAGAAAGCTGATTTTAGTCCCGAGAGAGACCCCTCTTAGCATGATCCATATCGAAAACATGTTGCGTGCAAAACGCGCTGGTGCGGTGATCCTTCCGGCGTGCCCGGGATTCTACCAGAAGCCGGAGACCATCAGTGACGTGATTGAGATCATCGTTGGGCGGATACTGGACCAGATCGGTATCAGGCATGAACTGTACGAACGATGGGATTGATTAATACTCGATCAAAACCCTATTTACATCATGTCCAGCAATTTCGAGCAGATATTTGCAGAGCATCCGGAATGGTTTGGCGAATGGTATGAGCCAGTGGTTCTCCTGATTCTCCTGATTGCGCTGGTGCTTATACTTCCGTATATATACATCGAGCTGTTTGAAGATTATGTGAACCAGCTTTTTGGCAAAAAGGGATAGGTTGTGCGAACCATCAGGATTACACGTCTTATATCAGGATGCGAAGTCATTGATGATCTACTTGGTGGTGGATTTGAGAATGGTGTGGTAACACAACTGTTTGGTGCTCCCGGAACCGGTAAGACAAATATCTGCCTTCAACTGATCATAGAATGCGTGAAGAGTGGAAAGAAGGTTGTGTTTATCGATTCGGAGGGATTTTCACCGGAGCGGTTCGAACAGATCGCTGGCAGCGACGCGTCAGATATTGCAAAGGACGTGATCGTATATGAACCGGTGAACCTTGATCAGCAATACTCTTCCATAAAAGAACTTGATAAGATCGTTAAAGAGAATGTGGGACTCATTGTACTTGACTCTGCCACCACGTTCTACCGGCTTGCGCTCGAAAACGGAGATAACATGTCGCTGCGCCGGGTGCTCGCAAATCAGGTTGCACATCTGCACAGAATCGCACGAAAGTATGGTATTGTGGTCGTGATCACCAATCAGGTCTACGCAGACATCGGTTCGGACGAATTGTGCGCGGTTGGTGGAACCATGGTCGAGCACCTCTCAAAGGCGATCATCCAGCTCGAGCATGTCGGTACAGGCAGGCGCAGGGCAACCATCCGAAAACATCGGTCAAGACCAGAGGGCGTCTCCTGTGAGTTTCTGATCACCCAGCAGGGGGTGCAATAGTGCAATGATCGATGCTGTAAGCCTGATACGGACGATCGGACTGATCGTAGCCGGCGTAGTGATTGCAAGCATCATTGTTGAGACTAACATCCTTGCCCGCCTCAGGTGGTTCACAGCAGGGTTCTGCAGGATATCGAACCTGTCGCACGGGTCTGTGACCTCGCTCCTCACATGTATCATGAGTTCAACCGGCGGAAAGTCGATGCTTGCCGAATTCTACAACCGGGGCGAGGTTGGCAGGACAGAGACCACGCTAACAATCCTGATGAGCACGTTTCCGGTCGTGGTCGGCGAATCACTCTTCAGGATACACGCCCCGATCGCAATCGTGCTGCTCGGACCCGCGGTTGGCGTGGTCTATGTCGGGCTTACGCTCTTCTCTGCTTTCTTACAGACGGCTGGCGCGCTGATCGTCGCAAGGGTCGTGCTTCCGAAGACAGAGTGCTCTCTTAAAGAGGGAAATCCGTTGAAGCAGGAACCAATCGAATTTAACCGGCAAACCGTCTCAATCGGGATAAAACATGCGTATCCAATGCTCAGGAAGATTGTCCCAATCCTGATTGTTTCCATGCTCGTAATCGGGGTGTTGCTCGATCTTGGCGCAGGCGTTTACATCGGGGGAGCGTTCGCACCGATCCTGAACCTGCTGGGGCTACCCGGTGAGGTCATCTACACGCTGATCGCACAGTTCATGCACTTTACCGCAGGCTATGCGACGATGCATACGCTGCTGCTGGAGGGAGTCGTTACTGAGAAACAAGCAATTTTAACACTTCTTGTGGGAAGCATGGTTGTCATAACGATGATATACGTAAAATACAGCTTTTCAATGTATGTCTCGCTATTCGGCAAATTCGGAGTAACGATTACCGCAATCAATTATCTTTCCAGCGTGATTGCAAAGATCATCACGATTCTGGTGGTGGTAGTCTGGTATTGATGTGCGTGGAAAACAAGCCGTTTACGCATTGTTTTCAATACCCTGCCGCCCCACGGGGGTTATCTCGCCATGTGGTGTCAGCTCGAAACTCCGGTTTTCTGGATATCCAAAACCTGAAGCAGTCAGCAACCAAACTCAAATCAACAACACCTTCAAAACCACGCCAACACCAGATGGCGTGACAGCCTCGGAGATCGATTAGGTGTAAGTATCATGGCAGTTACTGACCACAACACATAAGACGATACGAACCACATAACAATCTTATTGTATCGTCGCTGACTTTACAAACATCGTGTGGAGATAGAAATCTCAGCGATATTCGCTACAATGATTGCATTAGGTATCCATATATTTTGGAGAATATCTAATATGATTAACAACAATATAGTGCAATTGGGAGGATCTATCCGCGTGGAGGGCTATGAAGCCTTCCTCCCAGTGTTCAATCAAGCAAATATCAATGATTTTTTGAATCCACGTTGGATAGATTAATGGGGGTTCAAACCCCCACTCCACAATCTGAATAATAATCATTTCATCAAATTTAAATTTTTTCTAATTTTAATATCCCGCGCATCTATCCAGATCCCTCTGGGTCTGCCAGGCGAGGTCATCTACACGCTGATCGCACAGTTCATTTTACCACAGGCTATGCGACGATGCATACGCTGCTGCTGGAGGGGGTCGTCACAGAGAAACAAGCGATTCTAACGCTTCTTGTTGGAAGCATGGTTGTCATAACGATGATATACGTAAAATACAGCTTTTCAATGTATGTCTCACTATTTGGTAAATTCGGAGTAACGATTACCGCGATCCATTATCTTTCCAGCATGATTGCAAAGATCATCACAATTCTGGCGGTGGTCGTCTGGTACTAATCCCACGTCAAATAGCCCCCTCGTCATCCTTCTGCCCGTTGCACCCGACATCGCACAATTCGCACCGGGGTTCGCGCTTGACCCCACCCTCTGAATCCATGAGCCGTGTAGCGTAAGCGAGTACGGTTGCATTTGAGAGCGTGCCTGCGATCAGGACTGCATCGAATATCTCCTCTTTTGATAGTCCAAGCTTCTCTGCGATGCGGATGTGCACTCGCAGGCAGTGATCGCACCTGAGTGCAGCAGATATGCCTATCGAGATCAGCTCAACCGTTTTCGGATCGAGACGCTTAAATTCTCTTATGATTGCGCTGTCATAGAGTATCTTCGGGACCAGCAGTTCCGGTGTTTCCCGCAGGTACTGCAGGATATACGGAACCTCGCCGTAGTACTTCTCGACTGCATCCAGCAACTCATCTACAACATCCTCAGGATCCTGCTGCATGATCCTCTGTATCTTCTCGATGTCCATTGTGCCTCCGTGTTTACCATTCCAGACTTCTAAATGACAAAACCGGTCACCGATTTTGGCAATATTCTTATCAACATATAATCCCTCACACGCGATGGCAGCACCGTTGCAATCTCACTGAGTTTCACGCCTTCTTCAAACGTTATATTTTGGGCAACTTCCTTACACCTGGAATACGGCAGTTTAACGCGAGCGCCAGTGAGCTGCAGCGTGATTGGCGAAGGAGAGAGCGATTTATTGATCTGTGGTATCTGTTCCTTAATCTCTTTCATGATGCGGGCTGGGTGCGTGGTCAGCGGGTCTTTCGAGATATCAAGCCGGATTTCATCAAGGATCGTGCCTGCAACCTCTGCCAGTTTATCAAGCGCGCTAATCTCATTTTCACCCCTCAGGCGGTGCGCGATCCTGCCAAGCCCGCCAACATAAGCATCCGCGTACACTGGAACCTCCTCAAGCTCCGGAGTGCCTGTTGCGATGCATGGCACCTCAATGTCCTTGTACAGAACGTATTTTTTATTTAGGATACAGTCCTCAAAGTTTCCGAACGTAAAGATTGCAAGATCGTGTTCCTCAGCAAGTGCGCGCTCCTTTGATGATATTTGTGCGGTTCTTCGCCCAACGCCTCTTGCAAGCCCTATTAACGTCGTGTTTGCACCTTGTCTGCGCATATACTCTGCCACATCACACGCTTGGTGTGGGAGATGCTGGTACGCAAGTGTTGGCGCTATCACGATGATGTCGGTGCCTGCGAGTGGCGCTCTCGTGATCTTGGCACGGAGTTCTTTCGCCAGATCCTCAACCATGGATATGTCTGCGTGTGGGCAGAGCATCTGGATCATGACATCGGTCTGCATAAAATTGGTCTGGATGACGTATCCGCCGAGGTCCTCGATTAATTCGATTACAAGATTGTGTTTGAAGATGCCGCCTTCGTACAGGATCGGTTCAAGCATGATTGACCACCTCTTCACTCATATCCTTCAATTGATTCATCATATCGTTTGCCTGGTCGATCCATTCGGGTTTTATAGCATCTTCTGATGCGACAAATAGCATCTCTGACTCTGTGGAGACGTGGTGCCGCACCCGAAAGCCCTCTGGCGTAATCCTGAGCAGCGCATCAGCAAGCCGTGTATCAACCTCTCTGCGCGGGTCGGCAATGATCACTTCTGCAACCGATTTCGCAACCTCGATTTTGTCTTCCGTTGCTATCGCTACCGTCTTTTTGTCAGGTTGCGAAATGTTCTCACGCCCGTACTCTGCCGCGAGTGTACTTAACAGCGAAACAACATAACCCTCATTGATGATTGCTATGAGCACCCCTTCGGCACTTGTAGTCCCTGTTTTGATATCTGCCATGTCTTTGATGCGTATGGGTGGAATACCGGCCCTGATCAGCGCACAGAGGATGAAAACAGGCTCCGCCGGGTCGATATATACCCACAAACGCCCTAAAACCGTTGTTAGTTCCAGATCAGCGAGAACATCACGGATCACCAATTCATACGACTTTGCACCGATTTTATCTGGAGATTCGACCCTGAATATTTCGAGCGGCTTCATGTCATATTCACCTTTACATTCACTTAGACAACTTTTATAGCCCAACAAAACCCGATGACAGGAGTGCTGAACCAACTGCACCGATTAACTGCGCATTTGGTGGTACAATCACCTCTACCTGGAGTAATTCATGCATCGCATGGGGCAGCCCCTCGATTAACGCTGTGCCCCCGACCATGATCACAGGTTCCCTCACCTCGACCTCCTGAAGCTGCTGCTCATAGACCTGCTCTGCCACGCTGTAGCAGGCTGCTGCCGCGACATCCTCGTGGCGTGCGCCCTTTGATAGCGAGTTTACAAGGCTCTGGATACCAAATACGATGCAGTAGCTGTTCATCGAGATGTTGGATGGTGTGCCGGAAAGCGCAAGCTTGCCGAGTTCGGTGATGTCAACACCCAGGCGCTTTGCCGTCATCTCAAGGAAACGCCCTGATGCACCTGCACATATCCCGCCCATCGTGAAGATTCCGGGAATTCCGTCGTTCACGGATATCGCCTTGTTATCCATCCCACCGATGTCGATTACGGTGGCAGCTCCCTTCTGGCGGTCAGCAAGGTATACCGCGCCCTTTGAGTTAACTGTGATTTCTTCCTGAACCAGATCGGCTTTGAACGGACCCCCGAGGAGGAATCTGCCGTATCCGGTGACGCCGAGTGCCTGAACCGCATCCCTGTCGACGCCAGACTCCTTAAGAGCGATTGTGTAAGCCTCTTCCGCGCTCTTGAGCACGTCAGTGGAACTGACCCAGCCAAATCCAAGAATCTTGTTGTTCTCCATCACAACCGCCTTCGTGGTGGTTGATCCCGAGTCGATTCCGGCTGTAAGTCCGGTCTGTTTCTCGCGTGCAAGCAGGCTGCGCCTCTTTGCTATCGTTGTGAGCGCTTCCATCCTTGTGAGAAGTGTATCTGCTGTGGTGCGCTCGGTGTAAGAATAACTAATTACCGGAAGCCCTGCTTTCTCATGGATGTACCTGCGGATCTCATTTCTGACGAGCGCGCCTTCCGCACACCGAAAGCACGTTCCGATAAACACGGCGTCAGCGGTGGTATGCCCCTCAACAATCGAGATTGCACGGGCAAGCATCAGTTTAAGATCAGGACTCGTCACCTTGAGCCCAAACTTTGCCTCTGCCGTCTCCACTTCCTCAAGATCGATGTCAGGAAAGATAATCTTTGCGCCAACCTGCTCAGCGGCTGATTCGATCTCGCCCTGGATTCCGGTGTATTCGGAGCCGCACGAGATCTGCGCTACCTCAATTTCATTCATTGTTCGCCTCTGTTGCTCCCAAAGTCTGCTCAAGTCCACCCAAGAATTCGGATATTTTGTACACAAAGTCCTTTGCAGCATCATCCGATGTCGGATAATCAATTTCGAGGATTGGGATCCGTTTTGAGCGGATCAAAAATCCCACAAGTTCACTTGTCCGCTGACAACCCATGCATCCGAATCCAATCGGCGCATCCTCAACAAGGATCGCAGCCTCTGCGCTTTCGAGGAGTGGGTCAAGGAGCGACATGCGCCCGCGAACACCCGCCGGGACCTCAACAGCAGCATATTTAAGCCCGATCTTCGGATCATCGGGCGTGATATTCAGCGGCGGGGAATCGATCCCTGCAGTAGTCACTTTCTTCCTAATCTCCTGCATAACTGCAAGGGGATTGTGACCAAAACGTTCGACCAGATCGTAGAGGATCAGGCTGTTACTGGGATATATAAAGATGTTTGCCATATTTCCGCCTCGTTGACGTGCTATGGTCGATTCTGGTGATTCTGGTATATGAAGATATCTGCGCATCGGAGGGACTTTTTAATTTCCTCGAACTTTCCACAGGTTGGGGGGATTTGTGTCTGGTGTGCCTTTCCACGTAACGGCTAATGATTTTATATGTAATGCCGACTGTATGTATTTGTAGGGGTGGTTTTGTGATATGGAATACTTGTATCGTTCTATGTACACGTCCTGAAGTGATCAAAATGTCGCCCGTGGTTCGGGCGTGTGAGAAAAAGGGGGTGGACTGGTTTATGATTCATACCGGGCAGCATCATTCGTATAACATGGACCGGGTGTTCTTTGATCAGCTCTGGCTGCCTGAAGAGGTTAATAGGGTCGTGGCGGACCATGATAGAAGAAGATATAGCGACAAAGATGATCCGAAACGGGATTAAGCCAACAACTATTTTCTGGGATGCTACGAATTTGATCTCATATATAGAGAACGGTGAAAAGCTCACACGG
>CBDUQO010000028.1:0-15693 GCA_965369365.1 uncultured Methanosarcinales archaeon | reverse complement strand
GTCGGTGTCGCTGGCAGAGCAGACACCCTTGCTAAGTTATTGGGTGAGTTCGAAGCCACTGACAAGAAAACACTGGCAACCGGTGAATCCTGGGATATGGGTGGAGGATTCTCACTTACTGCTGTGCAGATCGATCTTGAATGCAATAAGGTCTGGCTCCAGTTGGACAAGAGTGGAACGGAGATCGACAGCGAGGTTATAGGCGGACAGAATCCAACCGAGCAGGATATGTTGTATGTTGTTACTATGGATGATGTTGGTGGCAAGGATGATGTTCCAATCTTCGTTGCTTATGTGGATGCTATATCCAATGAGACCAACACCATACAGTTGAAATACGTATGGCTGATGTCAGATGAAGCCATAGAAATCGAGGCTGGTGACGAGTTCGGTGCACTTAAGGTTACAACGGCGGATGGAACTACTGTCATACTGAGGAATGACAACTCAATCGTGCTGTATGGGGATGAGGTCATCGATGTCTGTGGTGGTGTGAAGTTCAATGTGGCAGACGATGACGACACGATCAGATTCTACCCGTTCGTCGAGCGCACCATCGGCGGCGAAGAACCCACGCCGCCACCGGGCACCATTCCCGATACCGACACCGATCGCGACGGCGTGCCCGATGTATGGGATTCGGATAACAGCACCCCGGCAGGCTACTGGGTGAACCCGCAGGGCATTGGGCGTATGTGGGGTGACATGAACGGCGACGGCTGGCTCACATCAGTAGACGCCCTCACGATCCTGCAAGCTGCGGCAGGGAATATTGGTCTGTGACAGAAACACGGGTGCCGGGGTGCGTGTTCGCATCCCGGCACGCCGATTATACTTATGCAGAGGTGGGGGGAGCGCCGATAAACCCGTCTGGGAATCCAGCAGTCCACCTCCTGGTTGCGTTCATAACACAATTCACACAGATGTGTTCGATCGGTCCGGTTCAATTCATGTCGCCAGTCTCCACATCCTGCAGTATCATGAGCGCATCCAGCGATGTTATGCTGCGGTCTCTGTTCATATCCGCATTGCCGTCGGACTCTCCGCTTGCCGCCATTCTGAGCGCGATAAGAGCATCGGCTGATGTGATCCTGCCATCTCCGTTGAGATCGCCGCGCTGCTCACTACACGCCTCACGGTAGAGTGTATGAAGGACGTCTGCAACAGCGTTGATCGCAAGATTAAGCGATTCGCCGCACTCATCCCGGAATTCGGGATCGCTCCAGTTGTAGTGTGAATCCATCCATATACACCCGTGTCCCTCAGACTCGGCGTCAAATGTTGTGTCATTCGCTACATGGATGGTCGCATCGTACGCGGTCACCATCTCCAGGGTCCCGTCAAACCCGATGTACGGATCGAATGCTTCTGACACATTGCTACCTGTCCTGCGCTGCACATAGCTCTCGTAGTCGCTGTGATGCACTTCCGCGCCCCAGTCTGTCTTTTTACCCATCACGTGCCCGAAGACTGCCACATCGGCGATGTAGTGTGTCATAATGCCCGCGTGCTTTGACGCGTTTACACGATCGCCCACCTTCAGGAAAGCCAGTGTGTCGTTGTAGGTATCCTCCGCCCTTGCCGCGGACGCATCATCCATCAGACTGCCGTTTTCGTAGAAATAAACGTGGTGTCGGGATGTGTCGCCTATACCATCATCCGGGCGCGAGTTGTCCGGCAGTTCGGTGCCATAGAGGTACCAGTTGAAGTTATCGTCTATGTACTGTCGCTCAGCAGGTGGCAGAAAGTCAAGCGCGTGTTCTGCAATCCAGTCGTGTGTGCCATAATGAACATCTCCTGGACCGTCGCTGTATCCGCCATTCGACCACGCACTTACGGGTGCGCAGCAACACGAAATTGATGCAGATACAATAGTTACAACTATGCATATATGTTGTTTTGTGTTATACATATTAATTTAGTAGTTTAATCGTAAAGTAGTTATATACTTCTATCTAATGCTATTTTGACACGGGCGATCAAAAATCCAGAGAAGATTGAAGATATTTCCGGGGTATGCTTGCCGAACCGGACCGGATGCCCGCCCAACATCCGGCGAAAAGCTTAAATATGATTATGTATCAGTGTACTTATCGATAAATCGAAAAGTCAGAAAATCAATAGAAAAATCGAATCATGATGTCAACAACGGCGGATGTGACCAAAATAGACCGCGAAACCCATGACGATCAGGAATGGGTGTATGCAGTTTTCGGGGTCATCTGAATTCATCAAACGGTAACACATTATGTCCAAAAAACTCACAATCCTTGTAATCGCAGCGCTTCTCATCGTTGTTGTGGCGTATATCGGGCATGCCACCAACCGGGAAGTTGAGGAGCTTGTACATCAACAGTTCAATGAGCAGCAGCTACTACTCACAAGGCAATCTGCGGCGGGAATTGAGAGTTTTCTCGATGAGAAGATCATTCTTGTTGAGATGCTGGCAGCAGAGGTTGCGGACGAATCTCCTGAGAATATGACCGGGCATTTCATGTTGCTTTATCAAAAATCAGGCGGTTTTTCATCGATCGGGTTTGTAAATAGCGACGGCGTGATCGCATCGGGCTACCCGATAGAGGATACGGCAATCGGGCTTGATCTGTATGCAACACATAGGAACGCACCATTTGATCGTGCCAGATCGAGTGGGGAAACTTACACCACCACCCCGATGCTGCTGGTTCAGGGTGTGGTCGGATCAAACATCGGGGTGCCTGTGTATACGGACGGCGAATTCAAAGGCGTCGTCTTTGCAACCATCGAAATATCAACGCTGTCTGAGCGATACCTTGCCAGCGTGCTTCCTGAAGGGCGTGGATACATATACCTGATCACAAAGTCCGGACGGTCCCTATATGACGGGGAGCACAAGGAAATAGTCGGCAAAAAGTACATCGGGTATTTCTGCGACAACAATTCGTCTTATGCAGACATCCTGCGGGAGCAGATGCACGGAATGGAGGGTGCGGGATATTATTTTGATGAAACGACCGGAGAGCAGCGGATCGTGTCATACACGCCTGTTTTCTGGCGTGACTATATCTGGTCAGTTGCAACAAGCGTTCCTGTAAGCGAGGCAAAGGCACTGATACATTCAGTCTACCGGAAAGAGATCCTCCTCCTCGCAATCATCATCGCAATCATCCTTGCCGGAGGCAGCAGTATCATACTGATATTCTCCGGATGGAATAGAGAACTGGAACGAGAGGTCAAGGTGAAGACCGAGGACCTGAGAATGTCAAATACGGAACTTGCGTCAGCAAATACTAAATTGAGGGAACTCGACAGACTGAAATCCGAGTTTGTCTCGATGGTTTCCCATGAACTTAAGACGCCACTTACCTCCATAAAGATCTCGATAGATGTCTTAAACTCGCTATCCAATTCGGAAACAGATGCTCGCACAAGAGATGAGATGTTGCAGATCATTAACCGCAACATCGAGCGGCAGAAGCGGCTCGTGAACGATCTCCTTGATATCTCCAGAATCGAGACTGGAAACATGAAACTGCATCTTGAGCCAGTGGATATGTACGCGATCATCAGGGAGTCGGCTGAAAGCATGAAGGATCTTGCAGACAAAGAAGGAATTCCGATTCTTATGGATTTGCAAGGTGAATCTCCGGAAATCGCTGGAGATCATGATCGGCTGGTGCAGGTCTTCGTGAACCTCATTGGAAATGCACTGAAGTTTACAGGGAGTGGCGAGATCCGCATTCAGGCACAGGTGATTGACGGGCACCATGAGATCCGGGTGAGCGACACAGGAATTGGGATCCCGTCTGACGAACTGGACATGATCTTTGATAAGTTCCATCAGGTTGATTCGGGATTGACACGCGAGGTTGGCGGTACGGGTCTCGGACTTGCGATCTGCAAGGGAATCGTTGATGGTCACGGCGGGAGTATCAGGGCTGAGAGCAAGGTTGGGGAAGGGAGCACGTTTGTTGTTGTGCTGCCGGGTGGTAAGGTGAATGCTTGATGCTTGATGCTTGATGCTTGATGCTTGCGAAACGCTCATGTTTCACCGATCAACACCAAAGCGTTTGGAAGCCTCGCGAAATCTCCGCTCTGCTGGCAGTGTAGAACAGAACTGGTGCAGGGATTAGTGGGGATTAGTACACTACTAAAGATTCGCCTTCTGCACCCCCCTTCAAAAGTGTATTTTTAGGATAGCTTCTATTATATATAAACATAATGACCAGTTATATTAAAGAATCATGATCAACCATAAGTAACTAATAACAGAACACCGGAGAGGGCACGAAGTAGATGCAAGACGATATCCTGACAATCTTTAACAACGTTCTCACAGAGGTCAGACCGACTCAGGAGGAACGTGATGAACTTGCGGAACTCAGCCGCAGGGTATGCGGTTATATCACTGAAGAAGGTGTTTCGTGCGAGGTTGTTGGGTCCGCGGCACGGAAAACATGGATTTCAGGGGCGCACGATCTTGATATGTTTATAATGCTTTCTACTGACCTGACCCGGGAGGAACTTGAGACCGAGGGGTTGCGCATTGCAAAACGGGTGGCAGATCGTGCAGATAGTTATGAAACACGATATGCCGAGCATCCGTACATCCATGCTCGATTCGATGGGTGCCGGGTTGATCTGGTGCCGTGTTATCAAATATCCAGTCCCGCCGAGATGAAATCCGCGGTGGACCGGACGCCATTTCATAATCAGTATGTTCTACCACGAATTAGTGGATTGGAGGACGATGTGCTGCTGTTCAAGCAATTTATGAAATGTGCTCAGGTTTATGGCTCCGAACTCAGGGTACGCGGGTTTTCCGGGCTCCTCTGCGAACTGCTGATCATCCATTACGGCTCGTTCGTCGCGGTGCTTAATGCTGCTTGCAACTGGAAAGATGGTCTGTTGATTGAGCCGGGGGTCACCATGTCCCAGCGTGCACGGCAGGGTGCCCGGCATAGTGCGTCCGGCGGGGTGTGGGAACCACTCTTCGTGATCGATCCCACCGACCCAAACCGCAATGTTGCAGCCGCGTTATCGCTCGATCAGTTCTACACATTTGTGGACATCGCACGCACCTTTTTAGCAGAGCCGTCTATCGAACACTTCTTTGCAAAACCAGTGATGCCTGCGTGCAGATCGGAGATCGTTGCCGCGATGGATGCAAGAGGTACGGATCTGCTCGCAATATCGTTTGAGATTCCTGATATGGTCGAGGACATCGCTTATCCGCAGTTGTACAAGATGCGACAGTCGGTGATCGGTTTGCTTGATGAACACGACTTCACAGTACTCGGAAGCGCCATAGGAATCCAGCCTACAAGCAATACCCGTGATAGCGTTATGTTATTGATTGAACTTGTGTCAGGAGAACTTCCCGCGTTAAAACGGCACGTTGGACCGCCTGCTTATATGCGAGCACATGCTGAACGATTCAAAATCAAGTTCACAAATAACAATGCATTTTCAAATGTTTATATCGAGAACGGGCAGTACATGGTTGATATCCATCGAAGATATGTATCGGCAAAGCATCTGCTCGAATCGGAACTCTGCTCGTGTGCGCTTGGAAAACAGATGCGCGAGCATATTGGTGTGGGGTATATGGTGTCCGGAGGCGAAGAAATCGCCGATATGTTCGATCTGGAGTTTTTAAATGAGTATTTCACAAATAAAATCCATGTAAAGTGATATCCTCGGTTTTCTGGCAGCCTGCTAACTGTAACTATGGGCATCCATAACTATATATACAATCGACAGTAAAATCTATTCTACTGCATCCGGAATAAATGTCGGATGTACAAATAGCATGTGAAATCTCATTGAGGGGACGGAAAATGCAATCAGTAATACAGGAAGCACTAAGACATAGTGAGAATGAGGCACTATATCGTCAAACAGCCTGCGAAACCGAGGCTATTGATGATATGGTCGATTTTGTTGGAACGCCACGTATAGTGATCGTTGGTTGCGGTGGCGCAGGCAACAACACATCTACCCGGATGTATGACATTGGTATCGATGGCGTAGATATCATTGCGATCAACACGGATCGGCAGGATCTGGACGGGTGCAGGGCTGATAAGAAGATTCTGGTCGGAAAATCCATCACGCGAGGGCTTGGCGCCGGTGGCGATCCCGAGGTCGGAAAGCGCGCCGCCGAACTTGCGCGAGGCACGCTTACCGAGATGCTCGCCGATGCGGATCTGGTCTTTGTCACGGCTGGCATGGGCGGCGGCACCGGCACCGGGGTTGCGCCGGTGGTGGCTGATATCGCGAAGGAGAATGGTGCGATTGTGGTCGGGATGGTATCGACGCCGTTTCATGTGGAACGTGCTCGCACCATAAAAGCAGAGCAGGGACTTCAGGAATTAAGTTCTGCGGCACACACGGTGATCGCTCTTGATAATAACCGCCTGCTCAGCTATGTGCCGAACCTGCCGATGGGGCAAGCGTTCTCGGTCATGGACCAGTTGATCTCAGAGACTGTTAAAGGCATATCCGAGACAATCACCAAACCATCTCTGATCAATCTTGATTATGCCGACATCAGAACGGTTATGAACTGTGGCGGCGTTGCAGTAATGCTCTTTGGCGAATCAAAGACGCGTGACAAGTCAGATGACGTTGTCCGCGGGGCACTGAACCACCCGCTACTGGACGTGGATTATCGGGGCGCTACCGGGTGCCTTGTACACATCACAGGCGGTCCTGATCTCAGCCTGAAGGAGGCAGACGAGATCGCAAGTTCACTCACCTACGAACTCAGCCCACATGCAAATGTGATCTGGGGCGCCCGCATTGAGGAAGAGTATGAGGGTATGGTGCGCGTGATGGCAGTCATGACCGGCGTTGAGTCAGCTCAGATACTCGGTCAGGACGCACATATAGAGCGGGTACCGATCCACACCGGGCGTATCAAAGAAAGGGGGAGCCCCATCGAAGTTGGATCTAATAAACCACGACCGATCATCGAATATATTCGATGATCATTTTCTCTTTTTTGTTTTTTTGGCGCTTTGCTGTTTTGCAGGGTAATTTGGAATATGGGTAACGTGACCGTGCTGGTGAGGGTGGCGTGACCTGGATTCCAGAGGCGCGGGTTTACGAGATTGCAAGGCACGCAAAGGGGGGTTTACATGACAGAACCCTGGATAAAATCAGAGATACAGTACGGAAAGTCTTTTTCAGAGGTTTTGAAGCATAAGTTGGCAGGAAGATGTTGCAGGGCAATGTATTATATCGGTATCAATCCCTGTAATCAATCGGGTGACCCGGAAATGTCCACGGCAACGATCGTAACTGAACTTCCTGTGACGACTTTAAAAGAGATTGAATACTGGTCAGAAAGAGAGGGGACTGAGAAATCCATCTTCCTGACAGGATTGATAGACGAGGGGTTGCACGAGTGGAAGATGCATAAAGCACTCAGCATGTACAAAGACCATCAGGTAACATTATGGAAGGCAGCCGAGATCGCAGGGGTTTCCTTGTCAGAACTGCTGGCAGAGTTGCCGAAACGAAAAATAATCTTTCAGTACGATATGGCGGAGTTGAACGAGGATCTGGAATTTTCTTGTGGGTGATAAGATGGTTAGGCTTGCTGCAAAGATGCTCGCATCGCAATGAACGATGCAATCGAATCGATACGACAATTGGTTAAAGCCGGGGCGTGGGAGAGAGCCAAGGATTAATATTTTGAAAAGGTTATTATGGTGTATGCAACGAGGTGTTTTTGATTGACGAAGGAATATGTGAATGGCAATCTATGTGTGTGCGATGAATGTCTACTGGATATTAAATCTAAACTAAAATCAAAAGTAGAATTTCCAATAAATAGTATTAACAACGAACCTTCAGATAAAAGTTCTGATAGAGAATCAATTTTAAGAATGATAATCAGTAAATTAAGCTATGATCTCGATATTTGGGCTAAAGGACCAGAATATGTGAAGACCAAAATTTTGACCGATATGATCAACCATGGTCAGTTTACGGAAGACGAGATTGAAAGTGTTTTTAAGGAATTTGAATACGAAACCACTGATTATTCGTATGGATTTTTGCAAGAACATCCTGAACTAGACGTAATAGACTTTGATTGTGCAATAATAGAGAAAAACTACAATTTCCCTGTCTTTGGATGCGATATTCCAATTGTAACAGGATATTGCAAAGTGGATGTTGAAACGTTGGTCTGCCCGGATTGTGGTTCAGAGGTTCAAAACATACCCGAAAATTGTACCGGGGGCTGTGCTTTGATATGCCCCAAATGTTTGAATGACAGAAGAGATATCTTTGATATATTTGATACAACGGGATTAGTTCGAAAAGGTAATCCGCCACACCATGGAAATTGGGGGACACAAGTACCCGAATTCATTCGTACTTCAACTGATTATTTTGGAATATTACACCCATTCTGTAAAAAGAGCCCCCGAGATGACGGAAAAGGAGTTATGTGTGTTTCCGGAGTCTGGATCGATGACACTGGGAGGGTCGTATTAAGTTTGGAATGTGCTTTTTGCGGTGCAGAAAACGTATTAAAGCCGTTTACAAAAGCTGGAAAAATTCCTTTGTTAGATGTAAGCGGTGCAGAGTGGGAAATAAAATCGCGCTTATATGAGCTTATCAACGCCGGTGAAAATGAAAGAGTTGAATTCAAATCTTCTATGAGGTGGGATTATAAAGAGAATAGACCAAACAAAAACTTAGAAGGTGTAATTATGAAAACAATTTCAGCCTTTTTGAATTCATCCGGTGGCACTCTTTTGATCGGTGTGGATGATTTTGGGATTGCCATAGGAATCGAAAAAGATATCAAAACATTGGGGGGCGGTAAAAAGAATTTAGATGGCTTTGAACTGCAACTAACTGAACTTGTAGGTAGATATCTTGGTAAAGAGCATCGAAAGTTTTTTCACGTTTCGTTCGTGCCGGTTGATAAAAAGAATATCTGTGTTATAGAGATAGATAAATCTCCTAAACCCGTTTTTTTGGAATATGCGGGGAAAACAGAATTTGTTGTCAGGTCTGGAAATAGCTCGCAAATTTTGAATGCTAAAGAACAATATGAATATATTAAAATGCATTGGAAATAAAAATTATATTGGCAGCAAAAATTTTAAATCGCGACCAATCGTTTATGAAGGGTGATATAACATGAACGCAATACCAAAAATCGCTCCAATCCTGAAGATAACACCGGACGAACTGGAGAGAGAAAGCCTCAAAACATATCTGCACATCAGACTGAAACGCTGCGAGTCCGAACTGTTCAATCTCGCAAGGAAATACGGGGTTTCATCAATCGAAGACTTTGAAGAGGGGTACAAAAGAGGAAATATAGAGGAAGAAGGAACTTGGGAGGATTTCTTCAGGCTGGATCACCTTGAATCGGAAAGGGAATCTATAAGAGAGGCGTTAGGGGCGATCCGGTGAATTTGAACCGGAAATTATCCGAGATCGCTGAAGTTGAATTTTCTGACGTTGTCGAGTTTGCAGAGGATCTTGAAGAGAAACTGCGGATATACATCCGGGACGGAAGTTATATCGATGTATGGTTTTCGCGCAAGATCGAAGCAAGATATACATATCACTGGGAACGCAGGCATCTCGATGGGACTGTTTACAGGCATGACAACATCCCTCACGAAAAATGGAAATACACTGAAACTTTCCCAAAGCATTTCCATAACGGTTCTGAGCATGGTGTTTGTGATAGTTCAATCAGCGATGAGCCTGTCGAGGCGATCAGAGAGTTTCTGAGCTTTGTACAGCAGCTCATTGATGAACAAAGTGAGATGAAAATCACCACCAACCACCCCTGCACCAAATGCGAGCGACCCGCAGTCATATTCCAGCCATACTCCGGGATGCACCTCTGCAAGCAACATCTGATCGATGACGTCACACGAAAAACCAAGCGAGACCTCAGGAAATATAACCTCCCGCCGGGCACGATCGCCGTCGCGTTAAGCGGCGGAAAGGATAGCTCTGCACTCCTTCATCTCCTGCACACCATCCTTGCGCCGAACCGGAAGATCAAAATCGTTGCGATCACTGTTGACGAAGGTATCAGCGGCTACCGTAAGAAAACAATTGAAAACGCAAGCAACCTCACCGATAACCTTGGAATCGAGCATACCATCGTCTCGTTTGAGGAATCGTTCGGAAGAACGCTCGATGACATCTTAGAAACAACCACCCACCCACCCTGTTCTGTCTGCGGCGCGCTCCGGAAGAACCTGCTCAACAGAACTGCAAAGGAACTCGGCGCAAGTTACCTTGCGATCGGGCACAATCTCGACGATGAAGCGCAGACGATCCTGATTAACCACCTGCGCGGCGATATTGGGCGGCTCGCCAGACTCTCGCACGCAAGAGTGCAGCCGGGGCTTGTGCCGCGCATCAAGCCGCTCCGGCACGTTCCTGAGAGTGAGATCACAGCGTACGCGGGCGCGGTCGGACTTCCCGTCTGCCCAAAAGCATGCCCGTACATGGATGAGGCGTACCGGCTCGGGGTGCGGGTCTTCTTACGCGAGTTTGAGGATGTGCATCCGGGCACCAGGCACGGGATCGTGCGCGGGTTTGACCGGATGATCAGTGCACTTGGCGATTCATATCCTCCGGCATCGCTTGTGCCATGCAGGGTCTGCGGCGAGCCATGCACAGACGGGCTGTGCCAGGCATGTAAATTGCTTGGCAGGGCTTGATTGATAGCATGGGCTGCTTTATTTGAAATGCCTGCATGTTGGCGAATCATAACGCTTCGGGGGACTATATGAAGTGGCTTAACCGATATCGTTTTCGGACGAATCTTTGAAAGATGGGGCAAACAGCTACCTGGATAGTGCCCAAGCAGGACTGCCCCGGAACGATGCTCTGGTAGACCCGGGGGCGCGATCGCGATCATCCCCGAATTTTGGTTAGCACAGCGTCAGGGTCAAGTGCGTACTGCTGAACGATCTGGGATATCTCCTTGTAGTTGTCAATATTCCTTTCAGCCATATACTCAAGGATCTCCTTGCGCTCAGATAGAGCGTCCGTCAGTTGTTTCTTTGTCCAGCCGCGCTCATCCATGATCATATCCAGCACGTACGAGTTGCCTGAATACTCGAAGGTATCGCTCGCAGGATCCCACGTGTACAGGTCATTGTACCTCACGCCGCCTGATCTCTGGTCGAGTCCTGCGATCTCAAGAAGCGTTTTCGTCCTTCTGACACGCTCGCTTCCGATGTAGGTCTGCATCTGGATACACACGATGTTCAGCGCCTGAAGCATGGCGTGCGGCACGTTGATCGGCTCGCCTTGCAGCCGGTTTAAGAGGGTCTCGATGTCTGAGGCGTGCATCGTTGAGTATGTGGTGTGTCCTGTGGACATTGCCTGAAAGAGTGTAAGTGCTTCTGCGCCGCGCACCTCGCCTACAAGGATGTATTCGGGACGCTGCCTGAGTGCGGCTTTGAGCAGTTCGAACATGCCGATCTCGCCCACGCCCTCATGGGCGATGATCGCTTCCCGGGTTACGCCTGCGATCCAGTTTTCGTGGTGCAGGGTCAGTTCTCTTGTGTCCTCGATTGAGACGACCTTTGCTATCGACGGTATGAACATGGAGACTGCGTTTAATGCGGAGGTCTTTCCGGATGCTGTGCCGCCTGCAAAGATTATGCTCTGGTTGTTCTCGATTGCGAGCCATAGGTACGCGAGCATCTCACTTGAACACGTCTTGAAGTTGAGCATGTCAATAGGGGTAAACGGGTCTTCCTTGAACCGTCGAATCGTGAATGAACTGCCCCTGGTG
Organism: uncultured Methanosarcinales archaeon; assembly: GCA_965369365.1. Taxonomy (GTDB): domain Archaea; phylum Halobacteriota; class Methanosarcinia; order Methanosarcinales; family Methanogasteraceae; genus Methanogaster_D. The sequence goes on along the minus strand of CBDUQO010000028.1, from coordinate 3,911 downwards.
GTCACTTCCTTTCCAAGCGTTGCCTGGAGCCGTGATCCGTCCGGAAGCGTTGCGTTGACCATCGGACTGCCTATTGAGATGTGTTTGTTGCCACGCTGCACGAGCTGGATCACAAACGAGTTTAAGTATTCTTCGCCGAACGTCACATTTGTCTCGATGTTTTTATGCACGTTATGATATATGAATACTGGGATATCAATGCCGTCACAGGATATATCCTCGATATGCGGATCCTTAAGCATCGCATCCAGCTTTCCATAACCGATGTAATTCCTTTCAAGAAAATGCATGATCTTGTGTACGGAACGCGAGTTTAAGTCCATAGCGTAATAGCCAAGCAGTTCCAGCGCTTTTCTTCGCAAAACGCGGCTTTTGACAGCATCGCCATCCGATTGCCCGCCATTCTGCCCATTGTCCAGCTCCTGCTTTTCGAACTGTTCAGCGCCGCCTCCATCGATCTCAACGGTACCATCGCCATTGCCCGCACTACCGCCCTTGCGGTCACCGCTGCCACTACCATCGTGGTCACCAATGCGGTCTACACTGGCACTACCATCACCATTACTATCATCACTACTATCCCCATCATCACTGCCGTCAACACCACCAATATCCACATCAACAGCCGGTTCGCCAAACTCTTCAGCGACCTGCCCTCCGGTGGTACGGTCTCCCAGATCGATGTCATCGAGCGTCAGCACGTCAGAAAGATCCTCGTACAACCGCCCGAGCAACCGCATCTCAAATGGTGTCAGCGCGGGTTCAAGCACATGATACACCGGAACTTTCTTCGCGGTATCGTAGAGAACCTGCACAAGTTCATAAGGCTCATCCACCCAGTACCGGTCAACCTCTGTATATCCGTCGGGGATACTATCATCGATAAGGTCACCATGTATCTCCTGATCGTAAGCTTCGAGATCATACGCAACCTCTCCGGTGTTGATGATCTCTCTTATCTGCCCCATAAGTTCACTACTTCCCATAATTAATAAGTGCACGGTATATGTAAAAAGCTTTTTGTATGTTGCATACCGACTAATAGTTGGGAGCGAATCTGTAAATGGGGACGATGGATAATACACAACCTGGCACAATGCCAACCGGGATCATCTCACTGGACTCCGTACTGAAAGGTGGTTTTCCGGCAGGGTCGTTTGTTTTGCTGATCGGTGAGATCGGCGCTGGAAACACTGACTTCGCCTACACATCAGCGTTATCATTGCTGGAAATACAACAAAACGGATATCCCACGGACTCTTTTAAAAACACCATAATTCCTGATAAGATATGTTACATGTCGCTCACGAGAAATTGGGAAGATGTGCATGATGAGATATTACGGTGCTTCCCGGAGGATTTGTGTGCAATATCTGATAGAATAGCATTTAAAGACTTTTCATACGAATATTTCAGTAGATCGTCGATACCAACCAAGTGGATAAGCGAATCCCCGGTATCTTTCGATTCTTTAAAAGGGATGAAATATGAAAAAGATTTGATTCACGACATGGTGGTATATCTGGATGAGAATGCCCCCAACAGCGCGATTGTCATTGATTCAATAACCGCGCTAGCTGAGTACTGTGCAAGCCCGGGCAATTCCACGGAATGGTCCGATGTAATATCCTTCTTCCGCGGTCTCCAGAGAGTATCAAAGAGATGGAACGGGATGGTGTACGCGCTGCTCACAACAGACATCGTTGATGTGCATCAACAGGAGCAGATCGCAGACTGTGCCGACGGAGTCCTCATATTCGAATGGGACGACTTCGGCGCAGCCAAACGGCAGCGAGTAATGCACGTCAAGAAATTCAGGGGGCTTCTGCCGCAACTTGAGATGGCGAATCTTGTGAAATTTGAGACGTCGGTCACGACAGACTACGGTTTTGCAATATCAAAGGTCAAACAGGTTGGGTGGCACGGATAATGGATAATGGGTGATGGATACGAATGGAACGGATCAAAACCGGTGTGAAGGGGATGGATGAGAAAATGCAGGGTGGAATTCCAAAGAACAGTACCATAGTGACGATAGGAACCTTTGGAACCGGAAAGTCCACACTTGGGATGCAGTTTCTCAACGAGGGGCTGAAAAATGGGGAGAACAGCATATTCATCAGCCTTGACGATGACGAAGAGAACCTGATTGCCACTGCCGAGGGATTCGGATGGGATTTTAAGAAATATGTCGATGATGGCACGTTGTTGCTGATGAAACTGAGCGCGCTCGATATCAAGACATCGCTTCTCAGGATTCGAAGCGAACTTCCGCGGCTCTTCAAGTCATTTGGTACAAAAAGATGCGTGTTCGACTCAATAACGCTCTTTGAGATGCTGTTTGAGAACGAAAACGAACGAAGACTGATCGTGTACGACCTTACCCAGATCATAAAATCAAGCGGAGCAACATCCATAATCACATCGGAGACCGACAAATCAAACCCACATGCATCACGATTCGGGATGATTGAATACGTAACAGACGGCGTCTTGTTTATGAACTACCACCGGCGTGTAAGTGAAATGACTGTTGGATTATCAATTGAGATTACAAAGATGCGGAGAACAAAACACTCAAGGGACATAATGACTTATGTGATTGGTGACCATGGGCTGGAGGTCGTCGCATGAGTCGCGAGGGCGCTTGCCGGATGTTTTCTGACAACAGTGCAATCTCAACCGTTGTGAGCTTTATACTGATCCTCGGGCTGCTTGTAACGGTCGTTGCGTTTGTCAAGGTGCAGTATGTTCCATTATGGACCGAGGATGTTGAGGCACGACACGCGCGTGAGGTCTTTGTTGATTTTTCATCAATTCCGTGCAACATCGATAACCTTGTGCTTGCCAATGGCAGCGTAACTGTGAGCCAGCAGAGAATCAAGCTTGGCAGTGGCGGCATCCCGATCGTGGCGCCGGGGATGTCTTATGGCACGCTTGGTGTTGTGCCGGATGATGGGAGCTTTACCGTGACTGCGGATGTCTGGAATGTGAGTATCACGGAGAACGGCACGATCGGCAATTTCACAGCAGGGGGCGTGAATATCACCAATGTGTCCAGCGTGTCGGCGTTCGATCTTCATTATTGTGTAGCTTCTGGTGTCAACCAAATCGGAGAAGGTATATTTGTCAACATCACAACAAACCAGAGTGGAGGGGCAAGAACTTATTTTTCTGATAGTGATGCACGAAATATGACCATCCGGAACAGCGACGGTGATAAAATACTCGATGGGCTGTGCATAGATAATGGCACTCAATATGACATACCTATAACAATAGACCTTCTGAATCCGCGTTATGGATTCTGCAAGGTCTTGAGCGATGCGGATGTCCCGTACAATATCACGATAACAAACACCACCAACGTAAGTGGCGGGTATTACATAAAATACAATGAATACAACAGAACCCCGGAGCTGTACACAGAGACCACAAACGGCACCATGATATACGAATCAAGGAACCGCCAGTTCATCAACCAGCAGTTCATCTACCAGAACGGCGCGGTATTCCTCTGCCAGCCGCCAAATGTGAGCATGAGGGTCGCACCCGGCATCACAATTGAGGATGTGCAAAATTACACGCGCGTGATGATACCGATGGTCTCGCTTGGCGTTGGCAGATACCGAACATCGATGATTTCCGGGAGCGGAGTTGAGGAACTGCAACTGGAGCTTAATCACGCGAACCGCAGCTCATTTGCAGACGGCAACAACACGGATGAGGTAACCATACGGATCGAACCACCGATCCCGGCGGATGACCTGGAATTCCGCAAGAATTATCTACTGGAATGGGCAGATTACTTTGATGCAGCAGTGAACGGGACCAGGGTTGATGCGAACCCGACAAATGCAACCAACTGGGATAACATCACAATAACACTCACCGGAAACATCCACCTGGAG